>DAITQE010000064.1:0-2427 GCA_036833235.1 Opitutus sp. | reverse complement strand
TTGCCGCTTCGAATCGAGTTGGTGCTCGCCGACCAGATTTATATCGACAAGGCGCAACTCCCGCCCGGTCTGCGCAACCGGCTGCTGCGACTGGCGGCGTTTCAAAACCCTGAGTTCTATCGCGCGCAGGCCATGCGCCTGTCGACCTACGACAAGCCAAGAATCATTGCCTGCGCCGAAGAGCACGCGAAGCACTTTGCCCTGCCGCGCGGATGCCTCGACGACGTGAAGGAACTCTTCGCCGGCTTAAAGATCGAGATTGCGGTGCGCGATGAGCGGTGCGGCGGGACACCGCTCGAGTTGTCGTTCACGGGAGCGCTGCGACCAGATCAACGGGTTGCTGCTGAAGCATTGCTGCGGCACGATACGGGTGTCTTGTCGGCTACCACGGCGTTTGGAAAAACGGTGGTGGCGTCGTGGCTCATCGCCCGGCGCGGCGTGAGCACGCTGGTGCTCGTGCATCGTCAGCAATTGCTGGAGCAATGGGTCGAGCGACTGTCGACGTTTCTGAACGTGCCCGCCGCATCGATCGGCCGGCTCGGCGGCGGCCGAAGAAAACTTACCGGCGGGCTGGACGTGGCGCTGATCCAGAGCCTCGTTCGCAAAGGCACAGTGGACGACAGCGTCGCGAATTATGGCCATCTGGTCATCGACGAATGCCATCATCTTTCCGCCCGCAGTTTCGAGTTGGTCGCGCGGCGGGCCAAGGCGAAGTTTGTGACGGGACTCTCCGCGACGGTGATGCGGAAGGACGGACATCATCCGATCATCTTCATGCAATGCGGCCCGGTTCGGCATCGCGTGGATGCAAAACAGCAAGCTGCCGCGCGGCCGTTCACGCATCATGTGTTCGTGCGCTCGACGGGATTTCGTCCGGGCGAATCGCCGGCGGACGATGCGCGAATGGAGTTTCAACGGCTCTGTGCTGTGTTGAGCGCGGATGCCGGGAGGAACCGCCTGATTGTCGACGACGTGCTGGCCGCGGTGCGGGACGGGCGTTCGCCGCTGCTGCTCACCGAACGGACCGAGCACGTGCGGTTTTTCGCGGAGCAACTTTCATCGGAGGTTCCTCACGTGATTGCATTGCAAGGCGGAATGGGCCGGAAGGCGCTTGCCGCCACGCTGGCGCACGCGGCCGAGGCGTCGGACGGCAAAGGACGTGTGGTGATCGCAACGGGGAAATACATTGGCGAAGGATTTGACGATCCGCGACTCGACACTCTGTTCCTGGCGATGCCCATCTCGTGGCGGGGGACCGTCGCCCAATACGCGGGCCGGCTGCACCGCCTGCACGACGGCAAACGGGAAGTGCGGATCTACGATTACGCGGATCTCGACGTCGCGATGCTCGCGCGGATGTTCGATCGACGCTGCCGTGGATATGAGGCGATTGGATACACGATTCTCCTGCCGGCCAGCGCCGTGCCGGGCTGGCCGGCCGGGGTCCCGCTTCCGATCGATCCCGAGTGGAAACGCGATTACGCCGCGAGCGTGCGCCGGCTCATCCGCGACGGCCTGGATGTTCCGCTGGCAAATCTCTTCGTGCACGCCGCACGCACGCCAGCGTCCGAGGCCCAGGGCGAGGATCGCGCGCGCAGCGCCAGCGAGGTGTTTCTCTTTCGCCGTCTGCAGACTCTGCCGGAAACCGCCGGCCGTTTTCGCCTGAACGTGGAGCTGCCGATTCCCTTCGACAGCCGCGGCCAGATGGAAGTGGACCTGCTCTGTGCCGAGGCGCGGATCGCAATCGAGTTGGATGGCGCGCAGCATCTCGGCGACGCCGAGGCTTACCGGCGCGATCGGAGAAAAGACGCCTTGCTGCAGCAACACGGATATTTCGTGCTGCGCTTTCTGGCGGAGGACATCGGCAAACGGCTCGACGAAATCCTTGACCGCGTGATTGCGGCGCTCGTTCACCGGCGCGAGAGAGCTGGCTTGTAATAAAGTGACGAGTCGGCCGGCACGCCAGTTGACGGCCACGGCCCCCGATGTAACCTGCGCACATGGGTAACACCGGTGCGCTGACGATTGAGCTTCCGCCGCAACGAACGCAAACGGCGTTCAATCTGCGGCGTTGGGCGGAGCTCCTGCGCGATCCCGCGCTGGCGAAAATCGAGGGCCGGATTGAAACCGACCGGCACGGCCAAATCATTATGAGTCCACCTCCGGCGGCGAAACATGGCGGTCATCAATTTGAAATTGGCTTCCTGCTGCGTCGCCTGATGCATGACGGCCGCGTGCTCACTGAATGTCCGATCTCAACCGCTGACGGTGTGCGGGCTGCCGACGTGGCTTGGGCCTCGTCCGAGTGTGTGCGAGAGCTGGGCGAGCAGAACTGTTTTCCGCGCGCGCCTGAGATTTGCGTGGAAGTGCTTTCGCCTGGAAACACCGACGCGGAAATCCGCGAGAAAACCGCGCTCTATTTCGATG
>DAITQE010000063.1:5572-10516 GCA_036833235.1 Opitutus sp. | reverse complement strand
GGGCAGAGAAGCTTTTTGTTCGTGAGCGAGCCGTCGGGCTGCACGTCGAAGCTCCACGTTTCGCCGCCGCTAATGTCGGCCACATAGAGCGTCTGGCCATCCGGTGTGCCGATGATGCCATTGGGCGTGCCCGGGACGCCTTTAGTGGAATTGAAATCAGCCAGCACGCGCGTGAGCTTTTTGCGATCGGGCGAGAGGAAATAAACGGTTTTCAGTTCCTGCTCCTGCTTGCGACCGGGTTTCCACCATTGGCGCGCGTAGAACGGATCGGTAAAGTAGATGCCGCCATCGGGGCGGATCCAGAGGTCGTTCGGCCCGCCAAGGAGTTTGCCGTTATAGTATCCGTCCATAATGACGGTGTGGGCCGGCAGCGTAATTTTTTCGCTGGTCGTTTTTTCGCCAACTGCGGGATTGAGCGATTCGGGGTGGGGAATCGTTTCGGTTTTCGTGAGCGAGATTTCCCAAAGCTCGTTTCGCTCGTCGGCGCAGGCGATCAGGTTGCCTTTCGCATCGAAGGACATGCCGTTCGAATAACCGGCCGGGTGCATGAACACGGAGAGCTTTTTTTCCGCGACGCTCCAGCGCATGATCTTGTTGCTGTTCTGCTCGACAAAAAAGACATCGCCATTCGGCGCGCACGTCGTGCCCTCGGTGAACGGTTGGCCGGAGACGGTGTAGCTTTCGGTGGGCAACGTCGCGAGTTTCACAATCTTCGCGTCGGGTGAAATCGTCGGTGGCAGGCCCATGGTGGTATCGACACCGCGCGCAACGTGCGGTGCGACGAACGCGAATAAAGTGGCTGCGAGAGCGCCGGGTGAAAGAAGCCGGGATTTTTGCGGGGTCATTTGAAAAAGGTTTACCACCGGTTGCTGGGTGGCAACGGACAATACGGACGCGCGACGGGTTCAATCCACTCAGGTCGAACCGATCAGCCAGCCGGCCGCGAAGACCAAGGCGCCACCGACTGCAACTTGAGTCGTGGCGGCAAGCGGTGACGTTTCCATGTACCGCCAGCGGATCCATGAGATCGCGGCCAGTTCCACCACCACCACGAAAAGCGCGACACTGGTAGCGGTGCGAAAATTGGAAATCAAATAAGGCAGGGTGTGTCCGATGCCGCCCAAGGTGGTCATCAGTCCGCAGATGCTGCCGCGGAGCAGCGGGCCACCGCGTCCGCTGATTTTACCGTCGTCCGAGAGGGCCTCGGCAAAGCCCATGCTGATTCCTGCGCCGACGGATGCGGCCAGCCCCACGCGAAATGTTTCTGCGGTATTGTTGGTGGCGAACGCGGCCGCGAACAACGGCGCCAGTGTCGAAACGGATCCATCCATCAGGCCGGCAAGCCCGGGCTGAACTATTTGAAGCACAAAAGAACGGCGCGCGGAATCGCGCTCCTGCGCGATTTGGCCTTCCGCCGCCTGCCGTGCGTTGATGCCTTCGGCGAGCGCCTCGTGCTTGCTCTCCTCAGCGGCGAGATCGCCCAGCAACTGCCGGACCGCTGCGTCGCTCGCATGCTGCGCGGCCTGCTGATAAAAGTTGCGTGATTGAATTTCCATCCGAGCCGCCGCGGCCCGCGCGCGCTCCGGCCGGATTCCTGCGCCGAAAATGCGCGGTCGGCGCGTGTAAAACCCACGTACGTCTTCGCGCCGAATGAGCGGGATGTGTTCACCGAATTTAGCGCGATAGAGATCGATCAGCCGATGCCGGTGTCCGGACTCCTCTTCTGCCATCGCATCGAACAACTCGGCCGTCGCCGGAAATCCGCCGCGCAGCGATTCGGCGAAATCCGCGTAGATCCGGCCGTCTTCCTCTTCGGCCGAAATTGCCAGCGCCAGGATTTCCCGTTCGGAGAGGTCGTTGAAGTTCATGGAAAACGCATAGCACTAAACCTGCCGGCGCACAGCGCTTTACTCAGTCGTCAGATCCGGCCCACGCGTATTCATGAAGGGAAGTTGCGGGAGGTAAGGGCGCGCACGGACGAGTTCTTCGAGAAATCCGAAGAATCGAAGCTCGCGCTGGTTTATCAGTACAAAACGGCCGACGGGAAAGGCAGCAATTTCAACAACCTGGTGAAGCGCTAGTGCGCAGCGCGGTTTGAGGAAAGCCGTAGCCGGGCGGTAGGGCTCGACCTCCGGGCGAGCCGCTCGGAGATCGGCCCCGACCTCAACCCATCGTTCAGCGCGGCCGACGATCGCGTCACGACGCTGAGGGTTGATAAGGCGGCAAGGGGGGAGGCGGCGGAGCCTTGGACGACGGGACGGGCTTTCCGTCGAAGGTGCGCGGTTCCATGAGCTCGATGCGTGTGCCGTCCGGATCAAAATAGTTGATCTGCCGCCGCCCGTTCACGCCGGTCTTGATCGGATCCGGCGGTTTGATGCCCTCGGGTAACGTCCGAGTTTTGAGGATAGCTTCGGCTTGGGCGACATCGTCCACTTCGAGACAGATGTGGTGCTTGGTCAGCAGCATCTCGCGAGTCGGCGGTTTGTTGTAGAGCATAAACTCAAGGTAGTCCGTGCCGTCGGGGACGCGAAGATTGACCCAGCTTAGTGTCGGGCCGCCTCCGCCACGCCAGATTTCGGTGAACCCGAGAATGTCGCCGTAGAATTTTAGTGACGCGTCAAGCTGGCCGACCATCAAGCCGACATGCGGCATGTGCGTGGAAATGCGGGCCGGCGGTAGAAACTTGCCTTTTCCCCGCATGGTCCAGCCGTCCGGCGGGTACTCGACGATCTCAACGGTGTTCCCGTTGGGATCCTTGATAAAGAAGTTCTTGTTGCCGATCTTGCCGACGGGCGTCCGATCCGGCACCGCAATGTCTTTGGATTTCAGATACAGTCGCATGGCCTCCGCATCGTCCACTTCGAGTGCGACGTGATAGAGTCGGTCGGCCTCGGGCGAAACTTCGGCGCCGGGGAAGAGCTCGATCGTCTGGTGGTCGTTGATTTTGATCCACACGAGTTCGCCGCCATTTTTGCGCGGAATGGAAAACGGCGATGCGTAGCCGAGAAATCCTTCGTAAAACGCGCGGGCCTTCGCCATATCCGTGACGTAGAAAGCCGCGTGCGAGATGCCGAGAATGTGCGGACGTTTTATCGAGGCCGCAGCGGAGACGTCGGCCGCGCGAGCGGTAAACGCGAGCGGCAGCATTGCGCAGAGGAGAGCGAGGCAGCGGGGTGAGGTCATGGGAGTTTCAGGCTTTCAAGTTCGGCTTTTTGCTTCTTCGGCAAGCCGGCGACCGGTCCGGAGACGGGCGGTAACTCGGCGGCTCGTGGAGCAACGTGCGCGAGATTTGGGGTCACGCCGGCTTCGGCGGCGTGAAGAACCCACGCGAGTCCACCGAACAGAACGTTTTGAAAAAAGGAATCCAACCATTCGTCTTCGCGGTGGCCCATCGAGGTGTAAAACACGCGCCCGTTGCCTTCCATCCGCGCCCAAGTTGAAGGATAGGGCGGGCGCTGGTAAGGCGTGTTCCAGCCTGCCGGCGGCCAGCCGTCGCCATTGGCGTTGGGATCGCGCATGTGGCCGGTGTCCTGAAGCAGCAGAACGTGAAGATCCGGCGCGAACGCCGTCAGCGAATACCATTCGCCCATCCGCTCGATACTGTCGCCAGCCGCCGAAAAGCCAGGAAACGAGTGGTCGACGATTTGCAGGCGCGCAATTTGTTGGGTGCCGTGGACGATGAGTTCGCCGCCGAGCATTCGGATGTACGGATCGGCTGGTTCTCCTGGCTTGCGATAACGCCAGGTGCGCGGCCGGTTGGTATCGGTGTCCACGGTTTCCCCGGTGTGAAACGTGTCGGCCGCGGAGTGAACTCCGACAAACCCCTTGCCGAAGTGAATGGCGTCGAGCAGCGCCGCTTTGCCGGCTGCTGTCAGCGGCGGGTTCCCGTCTTTCCCGGCCGCGAGCAGATCGCCGCTGGTGTAAAACATGAACGCGTCAAATTGAGAGAGATACTCTGCCGTGAACAAACTTCCATCCTTGGAGAACGTGAACGCGATGCCGTGCTTTGGCCCCTCGCGCGCGAGCACCTGTTCGGCCCAGCTCGGCTGGCCGTTTCGACGTTTGATGACGCTGTGCTCGAAGTTGGACGATTTGGAAAAGAACAATACCTTCCTGGGCGCGTCGCTCGCGGCGTGCACGGGCACGGCGTTCGCAAAGTCAAGAACGAGCGCGGCAAGCAGCGTAACGCAGATCGATCGGAATGAGGGCGACATCGTCGTGGTCGTCAGAAGGTGCGCGCGGGCGCTGGCGCGTGAGCGTTCGCGGCCAGAGCGGACGACGGGATGCGGTTTTCCGTCATGAGCTGCACAATTTCCTGCGGGCCGAGTCCGCGGTCGGCGATGAACAACTCGTCGATTTCGCCGCGGAAACGTTCCTGCCGCGGGCCGGTGGTGCCGATGCGGCAGCCGAGCCAGACGACATCGTTCAAGGCAACGTTGGCCACGCCAGCCGGACCCCGGATTTTTCCGGGCACAACTGTGCCGCTCTCGAGCCGACCATCGACGTATTGCTTCACCTGCACCGGTATTGCCACGTCGACGCCAGGGGTGAAGACCACCGCGACGTGATGCCAGCGGCCATCGCGAAGTGACGTGGTGCCGATCGCACAGCCGCCGCTGAAATCGGTGCGGAGAGCACCGAGCGCGCCTTCGTTGGGATTGCGATTCCAACTGATTTGCACGGGGCGATAGGCGAGTTTCGACGCGCCGGAACGCCATGCGACCATCGCGTACGCATCGGATAACGCGGCGTCTTCGGGCACCTTCACCCAAAAGGAAATGGTGTGAGGCGAAAGATCGGAAAGACCGGGAAATGAGGTTGTGACCCGCAGCGCGCCGTCGAAACGCAGGCCCCTGCGCCACTGGCTGTCGGTGTGCGATTGAGCGAGATCCGCCGCTGCACCGGTCAGCGCGACCACCGCGATCATACGCCAGCTTTCCCGAA
>DAITQE010000063.1:0-5562 GCA_036833235.1 Opitutus sp. | reverse complement strand
CGGGCAAAGCAACTCCGCCGCCGCCGGAATACTGGCCGGCGAGATTGCTGCCGGTATCGTCAAAGGACCAATGCGCGAAGCGGAGATCCGTGATATATCGATCAAGTGAGTACGGCTGGGCGAAACGGGCGAATTTTTCAGCACTGTCGCTCACTTCAAAAACGCCGGAATAATCGAAACGCCGCGACTGGCGCTCACGAAGGAGGATCGTGTTCTGGTCGTTGGCGCTGCGCGGGGCGGCTTCGACCTCGCCTTTGAGGACCAGCACTTCTGTCGCGCCGGAATTGTCGACGGACATGGAAAATTCCGTTCCGAGGTCGGTGATTTCGACGGACGAGTTGGAGACGCGAAAGCCGATCGCCTGCGGTGGCACGCTGGCCGTGAGCGTGCCTTTGCGCAGGGAGGAATCCCAGGCGGAGTTGATCACGAGGGAGGTTCGACCTTCGAGAACGACGCGCGCGCCGGAGTCGAACGTTACCTCCGCGTAGCCGGCGGTGAGCTCGAGCAGCTGGCCTTTGGAGAGCAATGCTCCGGGTTGCAGGGCGTGGGCGCCGGCCCATTTGGTTTCCTTGGCCGCACTAAGCCGGGCGACGTAAATCGCCGGCCGGTCGGTCGACGCAATGCGGTGCGATCGGCGGTTGAAGGTCCAAAAAACCAACGCAACGGCTGCGGCAACTGCGGCGAGCAAACCGATGAACCGGAGAACAACCAGTGCGCGCCGTGGTCCGGAAACGAGCGGGTGCGCCGGCACTTCGGCGTGCATCTCGCTCGCGAAACTATGCAAGCTCGCGGATTGCCCGAGCGCGCGCACGTAGAACTGTCGTGCAGGTTCCGATTCGGTCAGCCAGACGCAGAGGCGCGTGCGCTGTGCGTCGGTTAGCGTTTCGTCGATGACGGCGTTGCAGAGTTCATTGAGCTCGAGGATTTCGCGATCGGTCAGATTCATGGTCCACCTCCAGGAGAAAGTTGATTGGAGACACAGTCGAACAGCAGCTTTCGAATCCGCGTCAGCGCCTTGTAAGCGGCGTCCATCGAGCGACCGGAACGACGCGCCGCGTCTTCGACGCCGCAGCCGGGTTCATAGCGGGTGAGGACGAATTCGCGCTCGCGGGCATGAAGTTTTTGAAGACAGGAGGCGAGCGCTTCGTGGCGCGCATCGAGTTCTGGGGCGAGCGTCGTGGCGGTTTGGGCGACGGCGTCGAGCACGGTCTGGTCGAACACGACTTTGGAACGCGCGAATTTCTGACGGGAGTAACGGATGCGCCAATAAGCAATCTGGCAAGCCCACGCCACGAAGTCGGTGCCAGGAGTGAACTCGTGAAATTTCTCGCAGATGACGACGCTGGTTTCTTGCAGCAAATCCTCAGCGTCGTGACGCCGGGGCACCAGCGTGTAGATGTACGCGAAAATTTGGCGCTGGTGCCGAGTCATCAGCGCCATGAGTCGCTTTTGGTTTTCGGCGTTGAGGGCGGGAGAAGAATCCATGGAAGGTGAGCCAGGCTAATCCGCTCCGACCTGCGCGGATCTTGGCCGGACGTTACAGTTTACCATTGAATTAAGACCAATTATCTCGCGAAGGAGACGAAGAAAAATGCCGTGGTTCGAACCTTCGCTCCCTTCCCATCCTTCGCGAGACCCACCTAATTTAATGACGGTGGCCGAGAGCGAAGAGTCCGAAGCCAGAGAGAGGTGAACCCAATAGTCCAAGATTTCTGGCGCAAGACGCGAATCCAAGGCTCTCAACTCAATTTTTCCGGCTAACCGCTTGGTCGCATCACTCCGACTTGGTCGCGTTGTCCTTCTTTTTTGAACCGCCGGATTTCGTTTCGGCACCTGCTTTTTTGGTTCGGTCCGACTTTTTTCCGGAACCCGGAATGATCTGCGCGATTTCGTCGTCGGAGAGCTTGCCGTCACCGTCGGCGTCGAAGTGTTTGAGACCGCCGGTGGGCGCATTGGCGAGGTCATGTCGGATCGCGGCGCGTTCCGTCTCGTCGAGTTTGCCGTCGTGGTTCAAGTCGTATTTGGCCATCGTTTTGGCCTTCGGGCCATCGGCTCTCGCCGCAAAAGCTGCGGCCGGGACGAGCAACAGGACTACACCGATACTAAACGGAAGCAGACGAAGATTTTTCATAGGGGAGGGGATTGAGGATTGGTCGCAGACGATGCCACGAAGCTAATAGCACGAGTTGGTTCTTTTGGGACAGGCGAGTCGGAGCGTCGGCTCGCCCCTCGGCGGTCTCAATGATCGATCGAGTAGGAGATGTAGAACGCTCGCTCGTCGCCAAGATTACCGCGATTCGAGATGTAGTCCTTGTTCAACAGGTTCTTCGCGCTGACGCGGATGGATTGGCTGATCTTGCCCGGACCGCGCCAGGTGTACGTCAGTCCGGTGTTTACCAGCGTTGCTCCCGGGGCGTAAATGTTGCGGCGGGGATCGGCGGGATCGGCGGTGGAATTGAAGTAGGATTTGCCGGAGTAGGTGATGCCAGCGTTCCAGGACAAGCCCTTCAGGCGCGTTTTTCGGAAGTTATATTTCCACGCGAGACTCGCCTGTTGATCGGGCAGGCTATCGGGCCGCTGGCCGACATCGGTGATGGCATCGCCGTTATAGACAATCACCGCATCGACATGGCTGTAGCTCGCCAGCAACGTGAGTTCATCCGTGACACTCCAGGAGCCTTCGAATTCGATGCCGCGGGCTCGTTGGGTGCCGGCGGCCACGGTCTCATTGAGACCCGTGGTCGGATCGGTGCGTGTGGTCTTCACTCCATAGCGATCAATATAGTAACCGCCGGCGGTAAAGATCAGGCGATCTTCGAGGTAGCTCGCTTTAAGGCCGTAGTCCCACCCGGTGGACGTCTCGTTGTCGAGCCGCGGCGTGCCGAGTTTGGCCACCTGACCGCTCGGGGAGAATGATTTGCTGTGGCTCGCGTAGAGCGCGAGCCTCGGCGTGAGTTTATAGTTGAAGCCGATATTGGGCGACCACGCCGTGTCCGTATAGTGCAGCACTTCGCCCGGAGTTTTCAGACTGCCGGGTTTTGAACCGCCGGTGTTGAATTGATCACCGAAGTTCAGGTCGTAGGTCACGCGATCGAAACGGATGCCGCCGAAAGCAATGAGCCGGTTGCGGAACGCCATCAACTGCTGGCGGAGCAACAACCCCTCGATGTGCCAGCGGACGTGATCGCGGCGGGTCACGATGTTGAATGCCTCGCGCGGCGGCAGACTATAGTCGGGGTTGTCAATATTGACGCCGTTGATGCTATAGAGCTTCGTGTTGATGCCGTTCTGCTGGCGGAAGCGCCAGTTGTTGGACACATCGACGGTGAGCAGCGTCTTGTTGTCGGTCTTGCCGTCGAAAAGCGGGTACTGTGCGAGGGTGTCGACCTGGACGCCGAAGCCATCCTCGTTGAGCGGATCGACCACGACGCTCGGCCGGGTGAAGGTGTCGGTCTTCGGATCGAATTGGTCGCGAGTGCCGTTGTTGAAATTGAAGGCGCGTCGCGCATAGGCATTGAAGCCGGCATGAGTGGACCAGATGCGGTTGTATTGCTTGTCGAACACCAGATACACCGAGCGTTGCTTGCGGTCGGCGACGGCGTTCGGGCCCGCCTGACTGAAATGGGCGAGGTCCGGCCGGAGAATGCCGGTGTATTTCTTGGTCTTCGCGTCGTATTCGAAGGGAAGCTGGCCCGTATCCGGAACTCCGGTGCGCTGTGACCAGTCGAACTCGAAGTTGAGCGTGCTACCGTCCTTGAACTTCGAAAGCAGGCTGTAGCCGAAAACGCGGTTTTTCGAATGGGCGAACGGCGTCTCGTAATCGTTGTTCTGTGCTTCGGCGCTGAGCAACTGGGCGAACGTGATCCCACCATGAGTGCCGAGCGGCGTGTTGAGGTTGGTCTCCGCACGAACCATGTTCTCGCTGCCAAACGTGACCCGCAGGGTTTGGTAAGGCGTGGACTTGGGTAATTTGGACACGATGTTGATGAGTCCGGCGGGAGAGGTGGAGCCGTAGATCGCGGCGTTCGGCCCCTTGATAATTTCGATGCGATCGGTGTTGATGCGGTCCACCAAACCGAGGCGGTAAAATCCGTTGCGCAGCATGAACGTCGCGCCGTAGCCCCGCAGAGTGGAATTGCCCTGCGTATCGACGCTGTTGAGCGAGGCCGTGTACGCCATGTCCGAGGCGAGATCGAAGAAATCGAAATCGTCCATGAATTCGCTGGTGATCACGCTGATCGCGAACGGCAGATCCTTGATCGGCGTTTTGACGCGCGTGCCGGTGACACTTTCGGAAGCAATATAGCTATCGGGATGTTCGGTGGTCACGATGAACGGAGACAGCTCGACCACATCGTCGGTCTGCGATGTGGACTGGGCCGCGGCGGGCAATGCGAGCAGCGCGCCGAGCATGACAGACGCGATGGGAAGATGACGTCGGTGGGTAATCATGGGGATTTCTGGGGTGGGTGTTAGGCGGTAATGGACTTTCGGAGACACGGACGCCTTTAGGGTGCGGCGGGCTGCAGCCAAATATTGCGGAACTGCACCGGCATGCCGTGCTCCTGAAGCATCAGTGGACCCGACGATGCTTCGCCGAGCCGGCCGGCGGCGCCGGTAGGGCGGGTGAGTTCTTGATTCTCGTAGAGTTTGACGCCGTTGAGTCGGACGGTCGCGCGCGCGGCGCTTGTTTTCGCGCCGGTGGCGGCGAAGCGAGGAGCGCAGAAATCGATATCGAAGGTTTGCCACTCGAGCGGCGCTCGGGTGGCGCGCACGCGCGGAGCGACGGTTTTCGGCGTGCAATTGTCCAGGCCGCCGTTCGCAGACCCGTCGAGGTTTCCGTAGCTTTCGTTGATGTTTACCTCGTACCGCGTCTGGATGAACACGCCGCTATTGCTGGGCGCGCCGAGTGTGCGGAACTCAACATGGAGATGGCAGTCGCCGAAGGTTTGGTGAGTGATAATTCCGCCACCAGTGCCCGGCACGACTTCCAGAATGTTGCCATCGATAATTTTCCATGGTGCAGGGCCATCCTCGACGAGCCATTGCTTGCCGTGCTTGTTCGCCCACGCGTTGAGGCTCTTGCCGTCAAAGGGTACGATCGCGCCAGCGGGCGGCATGGCTCCGAGGGTCGGGGAGGGACGCGTCACGCGCTGCAGGTCGAAGCTCTCGGATTCCTTCGAACCTCTAAAATGCGCCTCCTCGATCGTGGCGCTCCAACCGTCGCCTTTTAACCGGAGCCGCCCGTCCCGCTTCGTTCCACGCAAGGTCGCAACGAAATTGTTCTCCGCATCGAACTGCCTGAGTAGGTTTGCCTGGTAATCGCCGTGTTCATCGAGAAACACTTGCGCCACGACGGACGCGGGCTCGGAGCTCTGCCAGTCGCCGACGAGTGGATCCGGTGCGATCGGCCGGTAACGCGAGTCAATCGGCTCCTCGACAGCAGCGGACATCGTCAGCGCTGAGGCAAAAAGCAGGACAATCTTGTAAACAAATTTCATCGTACGTAAATCACGCCGTGGCGGCAATCGCCTCGCGCACCTTGGCAAGGTAGGTTGGCAC
>DAITQE010000062.1:0-10546 GCA_036833235.1 Opitutus sp. | reverse complement strand
CGGCTCGCTTCTCCTGATGGGCGGCGTGCTCCATTACGAACTCGTCGGCGAATATGAGAACGGGAATGTGCCGGAATCGCCCGCCAAAAAAATTGCGGACATCCTGCTCTCTTACGGGTTGCCAACCGTTATTGTGCTGATCCTCGGCGGCTCGTGGCTCATCCGCCGGGCGCTCCGGCCTGTCGAGACGTTGACCGCGACTGCCGAGCGCGTGCATCCCGGCAATCTCGCCGAGCGCATTCCGCTCACCGGCCGCGGGGACGAACTCGACCGGCTCGCCGGCGTCTTCAATGCGATGCTCGCCCGGGTCGAGGCTGGCATCGCCAGCGTGCGCGACTTCACGCTTCATGCGTCGCACGAGCTCAAAACACCGCTCACCATCCTCAGCGCCGAAACCGAACTTGCGCTCGGCGATCCGACAGCGACCGATGCCGAGCGTCAACGGCTGGCCAGCCAGTTCGAGGAAATCCGCCGCTTGGCCGCCCTTGTGGACGCACTCGGCCTCCTCGCCAAAGCCGACGCCGGCCTCTCGGTTATCGCCCGCGAGCCTCTGCGTTTAGATGAAATGCTACGCGTCGCCGTGGCAGACGCGCGCATCCTCGCGGTGCCGCATAACATCACGATCGAACTTATTCGCTGCGACGACGCGTCGCTCAATGGCGACCGCGCCGGCCTCCGCCAAGTGCTGCTCAATCTTCTCGGCAACGCGGTGAAGCACAATCAGCCCGAGGGCTGGGTGCGCGTCGAGCTACGGGCCAATGCCGAGGATTTCACACTCTCGGTTGAAAACACCGGCAGTCCCATCCCATCCGAACTCCTTCCACGTATTTTCGACCGCTTCGTTCGCGGCCCCGGCGCCACCGAAGGCGCCGGGCTTGGACTCAGCATCACAAAGACCATCGTCGAAGCCCACGGCGGGGCTGTCACCTGCATCAATCGCGCCGAAGGCGGTGCGCAGTTTGCGGTCCACCTTCCGCGTTCTGCATAGAGTTGCATGCCGTTCCGCGAGGTATCTTCGCTTCGCCGAAATCCTACGCCCGTAACAGCCGCAACGCATTCGCGACGACGAGCAGGGTCGCGCCGGTGTCGGCGAGAATCGCGAGCCACAAACTCGCATGTCCCATGAGGGTTAGAACGAGGAACACCGCCTTCAGCGCCAGCGCAAAGCTGATATTGAAGCGAATGATTCCGAGCGTGCGGCGGCCCAGCCGCACCGTCTCGGCGATTTTGCCGAGATCGTCTTCCATGAGCGCGATGTCCGCGGTCTCGATCGCCGCATCCGTGCCAGCGGCGCCCATCGCAATGCCGACGGTCGCCGTCGCCATAGCCGGCGCGTCGTTCACGCCGTCCCCGACCATTCCCACCGTGCCATATTTCGCCCGCAGCACCTTCATCGCCTCGAGTTTGCCTTCTGGGAGCAGATCGCCGCGAGCCTCGTCGATGCCGACCTGCTTCGCGATAGATTCCGCGGTGCGCTGGTTGTCACCACTCAACATCACGACCGACTTAATCCCGGCCGCGTGCAACGCCCGAATCGCCTCCACCGCGTGAGACCGCACGGTGTCACCTACCGCGATGATGCCGAGCACTTCGCCCGCACAGGCGTCATGCGGACGGTGCCCGACCACAATCACGGATTGGCCATTGCTTTCAATGTTGGCCAGACGCCGCTCGATATCTTCCGAGCACACGCCGAGTTCATGGGTGAAACGGTGATTCCCGACGAAGTAGGCGTGTCCGTCGATGACACCCTCGGCGCCGCGACCGCTGCTCGCCCGATAATTTTCGGCCCGCGGAAATTCAATCCCACGGCTCTTGACGTATTCGACCACCGCCTTCGCCAGCGGGTGCGATGAGTGGGTGTCAATCGCCGCAGCGACCCGCAGAATTTCTGGTTCGGACTTTTGATTGAGCAATTCGACGCGCTGCACCCGCGGCTTCCCTTCGGTGATTGTCCCGGTCTTGTCCACCGCGAGCGCCTTGAGCTTCGCAATCGACTCGAGGTGCGCGCCGCCTTTCACAAGCACGCCGCGCCTCGCCAGCGCCGTCAGGCCCGCGACGATGCTCACCGGCGTCGAAATCACGAGGGCGCACGGACAGGCGATAATCAGGAGCACGCAGGCGCGATACAGCCACTGCGACCACTCCCCACCCGCGACCAGCGGCGGAACCAGGAAAATGAGTAACGCGCCGACAGTCACAGCCGGCGTGTAATACCGGGCGAACACGTCAACGAAACGCTGTGTCGGCGCCTTCTGCTCCTGCGCTTCCTTCACGAGCCGGATGATGCGGGCCAGCGTCGTGTCGCCCGCCGCTTTGGTAACGCGGATTTCCAACGAGCCCTCACCGTTGACGGTGCCGGCGAAAACCGTGTTGCCCTGCTTCTTGTCCACGGGCACGGATTCACCCGTGATCGGCGCCTGATTGACCGACGATTCTCCGGTCAGCACTTCGCCATCGAGCGGGATGTTCATCCCGGATTTCACTGCGACGGTTTCATCCACCCGCACCTCCTCGACCGGCACATCGGCAAACTGGCCGTCGCGTTTCACGGTCGCGATCTTCGGGGCAATTTCGAGCAACGCCTCAACCGCACGGCGCGCACGCCGGTCAGCCCAGCCCTCAAGCCATTCCGCCACACCGAACAGAAACACCACCGTCGCCGCCTCGGCCCAATCGCCGATGACGGCCGCGCCCACGACCGCGATGACCATGAGCGAACTGATGTTGGGACGCAGCCCCCGCACCGCGGTCCACGCGCCGGGCAGCAGCATCCACCCGCCGACGACAATCGCCGCAAGAAACACCCCGATCGCCAGCATGGGCGGCCCCACCTGGAGCCAGCGCAACAGCAAGCCCGCGCCGACCAATCCGCCCGAAACGGCGAGGCTGCCCGTTACCAGCCGGTTGTTGCTATGCTCATGGTCGCAGCCGCAGTGATCATGTTCGCCATGATCGTGGTCACCGTCGTGGCAATCGTGCTCCGGCTCGTCCGGCGTGTGCTGGGAATGATCGTGTGAAGACATGACAGGCTCCGTTATTTTTCAAAAAGGATGACGAGCAGGCCGAGCACGCACAGCAGCCCTCCGAGAACACCGCTCTCGTAGCGTTCAGCCCATTTCATCTTCAATTTATCGAGTCCAATCAGGGTGAGCCACGTAAAGACCACCATGCCGAGAACCGTTCCCACCGAGAGGATCCCCGTCAGCAGCCCAAAGCCGGCCCACCCGTAGCGCACACCCGAGACGTAGACAGGGATAAATCCTTCGCACGGCGAGAAGGTCAGCAGCACAAACAAGCTGACCATCGCCGCCCAATCCGACTTTGCCGGCGCGGGTGGCTTCACCGCTTCGTCTCCGTGGTCGTGCCCATGCTCCCCGTGATGATGATCCTCGGTAAATCGAACCTTATGCCGGTGAGCATGGCTGCCATGCTTCAGTTCGACAAAGACCGTGAACTCGTGCGGTTCGGGGATCTCCTCGTTCGATTCCAGATAGCCCGGCCCCGATTTGAAGGTAAACACCTGTCGCGTGGCGTCGGGCCGCAATGTGTCTAGTCCGATGTTCGCAGGCGAAAGCGGTGGTGCTTCACGGTCTTTCTCATCCGTGAAATAAAGCCGGAAGCGCGGCGGCACGCCGGTCTCAAACACGCTCAACTCAATCTTGCCATGCCCCGTGTCCGCGAGCGGACCACCGTGTGCGCCATGCTCATGCTCGTCGGTTTCATGGTCGTGATGGTGTCCGCCGAGCAGATGAACGTGCCCGTGACTATGACCGGCGAACTGGCGATAAACGTAAAACAGGCCGAATAACAAGAGCGCTCCGCCCGCGATGCGCGGGAACCACGCCCCGATTCGCTCGTTTAGCGCGTAGCCCAGCCATGCCACCAGAAAACCCAGCACGGCGGTGAACAGCACGTGGCCTGAGCCACAGATCGCGGTCACGAGCAGGGTCTTGCCCCGGCTCCATTTCTGCACGCGGCCGGTGAGGACAAAAGGCAGCCAATGGGTCGGTATCGCCGCGTGCAGGAAGGCGATGGTGAAACCAGTGACCGCAATCGTGGTGAGAACCGTGGAATTCATCGGTATGACCTATGCCCCCTCCCCCCATGTCCGCAAGGCCGATTATCGGCTCGCGGCGGAGGAAACTCTTGGCAGGATTGTTTCATGGCCCGTTCACACCGCGAAAAGCATCCGCCCGAGGAAGTGCAGGCTTTGACGACCCGGTTGCGCAAGATCACCGGTCAGCTCAAGGCGGTGGAGGGCATGTTGGCGAACGACTACGACTGCTCCGAGGTGCTCATGCAGTTGGTCTCCGCGCGGCGCGCCCTGAAGGCACTTTCCGAGAAGCTCATTCACTCCCACATGGAGACGTGCATCGAAGGCGCGACTTCGCCCGCCGAAGCCCGGCGCAAGCTGCGCGACCTGCTGACGGTCCTGGAACGCTACGTCGATTGAGCGGAGTTTCATCGCCGGAGAGGGCATGGAATCTTTCTGCTCTCGCGCGGCATTCGGTTTCGCCGTCTGCACGTCACGTGAGCTCCCGCGTTGAAGGTGGCTCGGGCAGATGGATGCCTGGAGCAGCCGGCCCACTTCGCTCGAAAACCTTATAGAGCGTCGGCAAAAGATAGAGCGTCAGCAGGGTGGAACTGATGAGGCCGCCGATAACCACGGCCGCGAGCGGCTTCTGGATTTCGCTACCTGGGCCGGTCGCAAAGAGCATCGGAATCAAACCGAGCGCAGCGACGCTGGCAGTGATGAGCACGGGGCGCAGCCGCAGCACCGCGCCTTCGATCACGGCATCCGCGACGTTCATTCCCTCGCGCCGCAGCTCGTTAAAATAGCTCACCATCACGACGCCGTTGAGGACAGCGACGCCAAACAACGCGATGAACCCGACGCTCGCGCTGACGCTTAGGTTGAACTCGCCTACGACAAGCGCGACGATACCGCCGATGAGGGCGAAAGGGATATTGAGGATAATCAGCACCGCCTGCTTCACCGAGTTGAACGTGCTGAACAACAGCAGAAAAATCGTCGCGATGGTGATCGGCACCACGATGGCGAAGCGCTTCATGGCGCGCTCCTGATTCTCGAACTGGCCGCCCCACGTGATGAGATAACCCGGCGGCAATTTCACCGCCTCGTCGATTTTCTGCTGCGCCTCGGCGACGAAACCGCCGAGGTCGCGGCCCGTGACGTTGCACTCGATCACGATTCGGCGCTGGCCCATTTCACGGCTGATTTGGGCCGGACCCTCGCTGACGGTCACCTTGGCGAGCTGGCCGAGCGGGATGAGCGCACCACTGGGCGACGGGATCAGAATCTCACGGATCGGCGCGACATCATTGCGGGCGGCTTCTGGAAACCTCACGGCGAGGCCGAAGACTTTCAAACCTTCATAAACCTTGCTCGCCTCTTTACCGCCGATGGCGATTTCGATGACATTCTGGACGTCGGAAACATTGATGCCGTAACGCGCGATTTTGTCGCGGTCGATTTCGATTTGGAGATAGGCCAGTCCGCTGACTTTTTCGACGTTGATGTCGGTTGCACCGGGAACCTTGCCGAGCGCGCGGGCGATTGCCTCGCCCTTCGCCTTCAGGACGTCGAGATCGTCGCCGAAGATTTTGATGCCGATGGCGGACTTGACGCCGCTCACAAGTTCGTCGACGCGAAGGGCGATGGGTTGCGAAAAGCTCGTCGCCACTCCCGGCAGCTCCGCGAGAGTAGCGCGCATTTTCTCGACCAGTTTCTCCTTGGATTTGGTCGTCGTCCATTCCTCGTGCGGTTTGAGTGTCACGATCACATCGCTCAATTCGACGCCCATCGGATCGGACGCGATGTCCGCGCGGCCGGTCTTGGAAACCACGTCGATCACCTCGGGGAACTGCTTGAGCAACTTTTCCGCCTCCGTTTGCAGCGCGAGCGACTGCGGCAGCGAAATGCTCGGAATGCGGAACGTCTGCACGGCGATGGAGCCTTCGTCGAGTGACGGCAGAAATTCCGTGCCGATGCGCGGCACCAGCGAAAACGCCCCGCCAAGTGCGAGCACGGCGGCAATCGCCACCAGCCACGGGTAGCGCACGCAGGGCTTGAGCGTCACCAAGTAGAATTGTTTTAGCCAGCGGATATGAAACGGGTCGTGCTCCTGCGGCACTTGTTTCAGGAAAAACGTGCAGAGCATCGGCACGAGCGTGAGCGACAGGATCAGCGAACCGAGGAGCGCGAACGAGATCGTGAACGCGAGCGGCGAGAACATCTTGCCCTCGAATCCTTGCAGTGTGAACAACGGCAGAAAAACGATGATGATGATCGCGATCCCGAAGACGACCGGACGGCCCACCTCCTTCGCAGCGTAGAGCACTGTCTCGATCTTTCCGGCGTGCGCGTGATTCAGTTTGCCGGGCTGCTCCGTGAGATGCCGGTGGATGTTTTCGACCATCACGACCGCGCCGTCCGCCATCATGCCAATCCCGATGGCGAGGCCGCCGAGCGACATGAGGTTCGCGCTCAGGCCATACCACTTCATGAGGATGAACGCGAAAAGCGCCGCCAACGGGAGGACGAGCGTGACGATGATCGCGCTCCGCACGTCAGCGAGCAGCACGACGAGCATGATGAAGACGAAGATCGCGCCTTCCTGCAGCGCCTTCGTGACGGTGTGAATCGCTTTCTTCACCAAGTCCGTTCGATCGTAAAATGGCACCAATTCGACGCCCTTCGGAAGAGCCTTCTGGATCGCCGGCAGTTTTTCTTTGACCGCGTTGACCACGTCGCGACCGCTCGCGCCTTTCAGCATCAGGACGATGCCGGCCACGGCTTCGCCCTTGCCGTTGGCTGTGACTGCACCTTGGCGCAGCTCCGCGCCGATTTTCACTTCGGCGAGATCGCGGATGTAAACAGGCGTGTGCTTCTGCACCGCGACGATGATGTTTTCGATGTCCCGTGTATCTTTCACCAAACCCAGGCCGCGCACGATGTATTGCTCGGACTTGTGCTCGATGAAGTTGCCGCTGGCGTTGGCGTTGTTTTTTTCCAGTGCCTCAAAAACCTGCGCGAGCGCGATGCCGAACGACGTGAGACGATCGGGGTTCACGATCACCTGATATTGTTTCACGAGGCCGCCGAACGAATTGACATCGGTCACTCCCGGCACCGTGCGCAGGATCGGCCGCACGATGTAATCTTGCACCGTGCGCAACTCCGTCGGGCCGTATTTTGGATTCTGGCTGACAAGCGTGTATTGAAAGACCTCACCGAGGCCGGTGGTGATCGGTCCGAGCTGGACATCGACACCGGCTGGCAAGCTGTCCCGCACGCTTTGCAGCCGTTCGCTGACGAGCTGGCGCGCGAAGTAATCGTCCACGCCGTCTTCAAAGACGATGGTGATCGCAGTCAGGCCAAGCTTGGAGACCGAACGAATTTCCGTGAGACGCGGCAGGCCGGCGATGCCCATTTCGATGGGACGAGTAACGAGCTTTTCCATTTCGGGCGGAGACATGCCGCCGCCGGTCGCGAGCACCTGCACCTGCACGTTCGTCACGTCGGGAAACGCGTCGATGGGAATTTGTTTTAGCGCGAGCACGCCAAAGCCGGTCAGCCCCAGCGCCGCCAGAATCACGAGCATCCGCTGGCGAACGGCGAAGTTGAGAATCGCGGTGATCATCAGCCTTCCTCCCCGAGTTCGCCTTTCAGCAGTTCCGACTTCAGGATGAAGCTGCCTTCGGTGACGACGCGCTCGCCCTCCTTGATTCCCTCGACGATTTGCACCCGGCCGCGTTGTTCGAGGCCGGTCTTGACGACGCGCTTTTCAAACTTCGTGTCGCTCACCGCGACGAAGACGATCTGCTCGTCCTCGAGCGTCTGGAGCGCCTGGTCGGAGATGACCAGCACGTCCTTGATCGCGGTCGTGGCGATTTCCACATCGGCGAACATGCCCGGCTTCAAGCGACCGTCCGCGTTGTTGACCTCGATGCGAACCTCCAGCGTGCGCGATTCCGTTTCAACACGGTTTCCGAGCAGCACTACTTTGCCGCGGAAGGTTTCTCCCGGATAGGCGAGCGCAGTGAACGTCGCCTCTTGTCCGACTTGCACGGAGCCGATGTCGCGCTCCTTGATTTCCGCGAGCACCCACAAATCAGTCGGGTCGCTGATCGTGTAGATTTCCGTTTCCTTGCCGATCAACTCGCCGACCGTGCTCTTGCGCTCCGTGATGCGGCCGCCGATCGGCGCTTTAAGCTCAAGCGCCTTGCCGAGCAGTTCCGGCGTCTCGACCAGGCCAAGGACATCGCCGGCTTTGACGCTCCCATCGAGATCGACGTTAAGGTTGACGAGGCGTCCCTCAAATGTAGCGCGGACCTTGGCGGTCTTGTTGAGATTTTCGGCGACGCGACCGACCGCTTTGAGCGTCATGTCGAGGCTGCCGCGGCTGACGGACTCGCTTTGAATCGAAACGCGCGCGAGATTTTCTTTCGTCAAGATGACGACTTTATCCTCGTGCGTCGTCTTGGTTTCGTCCGCCGGTTTTTCGGCGGCTGTTTTTTTTTCGCAGCCGTTGAGAACGAGAAGGAGGGCGAGCGCAGCGGTGCTGCGAAGAAGAAAGGATTTCATGAAAGGATCAGGGATTGGTTCGGGAATGGTTGAATTCGAGGGGAACGCCGACGGCCGATTCGAGATCGGCGCGATGGCTGGCGACGCTCGCAATCGCGTCGTAGTAGTCGGCGAGCGTGTCGAAATACGTGCGCTTGGCGTCGAGGTAGATCAGGAGCGACGTGGCGTTTTGGGCGTAGCTCTTCTCCGCCTGTTCGACCACGGCCTTGAGCTGTTCGAGGTAGCCGGGATCATAGAGCGCGAGCTGGTTTTTTGCCGCCTCCAGTTGCGTCGCGGATTTCGTGACCGCTCCGGTGATTTCGCGACGCAGGCGTTCGGTTTCGGCGAACACCTTTCGTTGTTCCGCCGTCGCCGTCTGAATTTCGCCGCGCCCGGAGTTCTTGTTCGGCAATGAGACCGTCGCGCCAAAGCTCAGGATCTGTTCCGATTTGCTGTATTCCAGCGAGGGACCGAACGAGATTTCCGGTTTTCTCACGAGGCGCGCCTTGCGCACGTTCAGGCCGGCGATCTCCGCCTGCATCGTTTGCACGCGCAGGCTCGGATTGTCCGCCAACGCGAGTGCGAGCAAATCGGGCAGCGAGCGAGTCGACGCTGCGTCATCCAGCTTTCCGGCGACCTCCACGTTTGCCGAGGGATCGCGGCCCAAGAGCGTATTCAGCTCCACCCGCGCCTCGGCCCTCTGACCTTCGGCGGCGCGTAGAAGTTTCTTCGCGTTGATGACGTCACCCTGACTTTTGACCGCCTCGAAATCCGACGCGTAACCGCTGGCGGCCCGCTTGGTCGCTGCCTGTTGAAACGTCTGCGCCGAGTCCAATTGTTGCTGGCGCAACCCGATGATGCTTTGGGCGGCCAGCAGTTCGTAGAAAGTTTTTCGGACCGCCGCTGCGAGTTGGAACCGCAGCCCTTCGATGCCGAGTTTACGCAACTCGACATTGCGCTCGGCCAGCGACACGAGCAGTTCCCGTTTGCCCGGAAAAACGTATTGGCGGTTCAAGGCGAGCGTTCCCTTGAATTCGTTGTGCGAACCATCGCTTTCTCGGACGTGTTTCCAGCCGGGAGCAAACGATAGCTCGGGACTTGGCTTGGTTTGGGCGGTCAAAGACTCACCGCGCGCCGAGTCAATGTCGGCTTCGATGACGCGGAGAGCGGGACTTTGTGCGACGGCCTCGGCAATCGCCGATTCCAAGGTCAGTTTTTCGCCGGGCACCACCGGAGCGGGCGCAGTGGCAGGCGGGATGGGTTCATCGGCGCACAGGGCGGGCCGCGCAAAACATAGGGCGGCTCCAGCGGAGAGGATTAGGAAGGGAAATTTGTGAACAATCATGGAGGTGGAAACGAAAACGCGGAAAAACATGTGAGCACGGCAGTGCCCGAAACGACGCGACGCGCGCAGGCGTCAGCGCAGAACAAAAAAAAGCCGATCAGTCCGCGCAGGGACTAATCAGGCGACAGACAAAGACGGAGCGCGGGGTGCAGGGGCAGCCCGTCGCACAAAATGCCAAACCGACACCCAATCTTGCGGTCGCTCAAAGGAGGCGCCGGATGTTGGTGCAATCTCGCGCGCCGCATCCCATGGGACCGAAAGCAATTGCAGATAAAAGTGGCACGCACACGCGAACAGGTCGGGGACCGGAGCCTTTACAACCGTGATGCCGGATTTATAGGCGCTATTTTCGACCAAGGCACAGCCATCGTCGGAGGCGATCTGTCCTGGAAGACAATCATCCACGCATTGCTTCGCGATCAGCCCGGCCGCTTCGAGATTGCAGTGCTGCGTCACCGGAAACCAGACGGTGAAGAGCACAAGCGAGAGCAATCGCGACAGACGTGTCATGAAAGATTGAGGGAAGCTGCCCGGATGATGGAATGCGTCAAGAGATACCCGGCCCATCTCCGAGCCGAGGGCGCATCTGTGAGTTGTCGGTGGCGGTCGGC
>DAITQE010000061.1:6529-10565 GCA_036833235.1 Opitutus sp. | reverse complement strand
CGTTAAAGGTGTGAAAGAACTCTTCCTGGATGCGCTCTTTGCCCGCGAGAAATTGGACATCGTCAATCAGCAGCACGTCGACATGGCGGTATCGCTGACGGAACTTGGTCAGGCTATTCTCCTGCAGTGCCTGGATAAACTCGTTGGTGAATTTTTCGGTCGAAAGGTACGCCACCCGAGCATCGGGATTGTTGCGCAAAATCGCGTGGCCAATCGCGTGCATGAGGTGGGTTTTGCCCAAGCCGGTGTCGCCGTAAATGAAAAGAGGGTTGTAGGCCTGCGCGGGGGCCTGAGCGACCGCCAGAGCAGCGGCGTGCGCCATCTGGTTATTCGAACCAACGACAAATGTTTCGAACGTGTTCCGAACATTGAGCGTTCCGGCGGCGGGGCCGCGATCGTCATAGCGTCCATTCCGGCGCGGGGCAACGCGGCCGCGGTGTGCGGGCTCGATCGGCGTTCGAGATGAGTGGCTGGGCGAGGGCGAGCGACTTGAATCGGTTTTCCGTAACGCAACCGTCACCATTCTGCCTGACGTCAGACGCAATCGCTGGGTAATAAGGTCCAGGTAATTGTCGTGAATCCAAATCGCCGCGAAGTCGTTGGGGACGCCCAAGACCATGGAGTCCTCGGTGCTTTCCAAGCACACCATGGGCTCGAACCACATTTGGAAAACGTCCTCAGGGAACAGTTCCTTGAAGTCGCATTTGACGGTTTCCCACAGGCTGGGAGACAGAGACGGAGATGGCATGGTCTGACGGGAAATCGGGTTTATTCACACTGTACCGGTACGGCAAACGATCACGTCACGCTAACTCCTCCGGGCATCCTGTCGGCAATGAAAGAGGGAGACAGCCATCGGAGAGTAGAGCGGGAATTGCTCCAATTGTAAGTCGATGGTGGGCAGCATTAAGCTGTGAGGCATGGCCGGGCAACGCGGGAGGGGTCAAGGGGACGTAGGAAAGAACGCCGTGAAGGCTTATTACTGACTGAGGGCGCAGTAACTGGGAACCAAAAACGCATTTCAAGACGAACTTTCTCCCAAGTTGTTCACAATGCATCTGAGCATAACTTCGCCGACTTTTTTGTTGCGTTACCGCCTCAGACTTACCGCAAAGCCGACATCGGGGGATTTCCGTAATCCCCGTTAAATTACATGCACCGGAAGTCGGCTTCCAAAGCCCTCTCCAAGGTTACAGGGGCGTTACGGATACGTGACGGAGCATTCAAATCTGAATACGCATCGTGGCGTCAGTCTCAAATCGCCACCGGTTCCGGGTCCACCCATTTCCCATATTCTTTAATCAGCGCGATCAAACGGGCGTCCGCTTCGGCCTGCGGAATGTTGTACTGAACACACTGCTTACCGACGTAGAGGTTGATCTTCCCCGGCGCACCACCGACGTAACCAAAATCTGCATCCGCCATCTCGCCTGGGCCATTCACGATGCAACCCATGATTGCGAGTTTCACGCCTTTGAGGTGTCCCGTTTGTTCACGAATCCGTTGCGTCGTGCTCTGCAGATCGAACAGGGTACGGCCGCAGCTAGGACACGCGACGAACTCGGTTTTCGAGCTGCGCGCACCCGTTCCTTGCAGCACGTTGTAAGTGAGCTTGGTCGCACGAGTCGCATCCGATTCCGTCTCGATGCTCACCAGATCGCCGATGCCGTCGCAGAGCAGTGCGCCCGTGAGAAAACTGGCTTCCAATAATTTCGAAAGAAAACTGTTGTCCGCCTGCACGGCCGACGCGGTGGTGTTTCGTATCCAAATAACCGGACATAACTCGTGTTGGCGGAGCGCGTCGTTGAGCTGACGGTACTGGCCGATGGCGTGGTCATTGTTTCGCGCCGGTGTCGAAAGCGTGACGATCAGGTTCGCAGCGCCGGCACTCCGCAGAATCTCGGCTACTGCGGCGACGTCAGTCGGAGCGACGGAGACAGCAACGACCAATCCATGGGTTTTGGCAAAATCCACCAACGATTGAAGCCCGCTCGGATCGTTCGCGTCAAAGGTCGTCAGGAGAACGGTTCCAGCGGCAAGATGCGCCGCGGCGCTGTTCAACTCTGCGAGGGTGATCGCAGGCGCGAGCTCCAAGACGTAGAATCCAGCCTCGAGCCGCGGCAGCTGCGTCAGCGTTTTGGGTGAAGCAATCTCGACCAACAGGCCTTCGAACGGCGTGTCTTTCAGCTTGGGATTTCCGACCAAGGTCGGCACCACCATGAGTGTCTCGGCTCTGATCGGGGTGATGACCACGGGCGGATTGTCGGCTCCGGCTTTTACGCGTCCGAGGTGGACTGTCGGCGTCACGCGACGTGAGAAATGAAAAGGGTCGATTGTGTCGGATCGCGGATCAGCGGAATGCCGAATGGCAAATGACGGATGACCAGCGGGCGCTTCGGCCGGCACATTTGGCATTCGGCTTTCGTCGTTCGTGAGATCGGGCGGCGACTTGATCCACCGCGACATTACTTTGTCCGCGATCGTCCGCGCGACAGGGATTTCGTAAACGCTGTCTTCGGTCAGCGAGACGCGAATGGTGTCTCCGAGTCCGTCGAGCAACAACGAGCCGATGCCGATCGCGCTCTTGATGCGACCATCCTCGCCATCGCCCGCTTCGGTGACGCCGAGGTGAAGCGGATAATGCATGTTCTCCTGCTGCATGCGTTCGACCAGGAGACGATAGGCTTGGATCATCACCTTCGGATTCGACGCTTTCATCGACAGAATCATCTGGTTGAACTGGTGGGATTCGGCGATGCGGAGAAACTCGAGCGCGCTCTCCACCATGCCGAGCGGGGTGTCGCCGTAGCGGTTCATGATTCGGTCGCTGAGCGAACCGTGATTGGTACCGATGCGAAGTGAGCGTCCCAGTTCCTTGGCGCGCAGAACGAGCGGGGAAAACGTTTCGTGCAAACGCTCCAGCTCCCGGTCGTAGTCGTTGTCGGAATATTCGCGTACGGCGAATTTCTTCTTGTCGGCGTAGTTGCCAGGATTCACCCGAACTTTTTCGACGTGCTCGACGGCCTCCATCGCGGCGCTCGGCAGGAAATGGATATCGGCCACGAGCGGAACGTGCGAAAAACCCGCAGCATTAAATTGGGCGCGAATCTCCTTCAGGCATCGGGCCGCGGTCACATTTGGCGCGGTGATCCGGACGATCTCGCAGCCGACTTCGGCGAGAGCGATCGACTGTTTGACGGTGGCGGCGATGTCTTGGGTGTCGCTCGTCGTCATCGACTGCAGACGGACGGGATTGCTGCCGCCGACACCGACGGAGCCAACCTTTACTTCGACGCTGCGGCGCCGAATGGTTTCAAAGCGGGAAGCGCAGTAGGACATGGCGGTTGCGGGCTGAAAGCTGAGAGTCTAGAGCTGAGAGCTGAGAGGTGCGCGTTGCGCTAAAAACTCGGATTACGCCAGAAGCTCGGAAAAAATAGCTCGGTTCGCATTTGTTCCTGGCTCTCGACTGCTTCGTTCGGGCTTAGCTTGATCGTGCGGCACAGCTAGTCCATGCGGCGACGATTTCACGGTTGCGCGGGGATCGCTTCTTGCTGGGCCGCGGCGGCGGCATCGGCGCGATCGTTCCGCACGTCGCGGGCCCAACGGCGCACATCGAAAAAGCTCACGTAGAGCACCATCGTGATCAGCAAAATCCCGAAGGCGCTTTGCGCGGCCATGATGAAGTTCGGCGGCAGTGCGCGCCCACGCAATTTGCCGATGGTCGCAAATAACATTTGTCCGCCATCGAGTACTGGGAGCGGCAGCAGATTAAAAATCGCGAGATTCACGTTTACCAAGATCGCGAAAACCAGGGAAATGCCGATCCCCGCCTCCGCGGCGCTGTGGAAAATACGCACGATGCCCACCGGGCCGGACACTTTTGAAAGTCCAATGTCCGAGCGCGGATTCAAGAGACTCCAGAGCGTGCGAAACGTCATGGTGATCTGCTCGGACATTTGCGCGAAAGGTGTTGGGTGAGTCAGCTGAAAGCCCGTGGTGAGGCCGAGACCAATGTTGGAATCGGGCTTCGCGTCGG
>DAITQE010000061.1:0-6519 GCA_036833235.1 Opitutus sp. | reverse complement strand
CTACGCCGATGCCGAATGGAACGGCCGGCGGTTCGTCGTGGTCGACACCGGCGGGATGGTGAGCGGCATCGTCATCGCCAGCTCACCGGCGCCGCGTTTCACATTAATCCGCACGGAACGAGAGCGGGAATGTTCGAGCTGCTCGAAATAGGTGGCGATGTTGAGAGTAGGCACGCCGTCGAAACTGAGGATCTGGTCATTCACTTTAAATCCCGCGCGGTCAGCGATGGATCCAGGAGTGACCTGTTGAATGATCAACTCGTATGCGCCAGCAATTCCCACCAAGCGATCGCGCTCCTCTCCAACCAGCAATGGATTAACGGTCACGTCGATCAGGCGGCCATTTCTTTCAATCTTGAACGACGCAGTCCGCTGACCATCCGCCGATTGGCCGGAGCCCAGTCGGATGGAGTAAATCATGTCACGCCAATTGTTCACCGGCGTGCCATCGATCGCGCGGACGACATCGCCGACCTGCAGACCGGCTTCAAGCGCCGGACTGGGAACTTTTTGGCCATCGGGCAACGTCACGGTCTGGCTGATATACCCGATGCGCGTGGTCGCGGTGTCGCTGCTTTCCGGCTGTCCGATGATCCAAACAATAGTCGCGAGAAGAAACGCGAAGAGCATGTTGAATACGGCGCCTGCGACGAAAACGAGCATGCGTGTCGTGTAACTGATCGGCGGCAAGGCTTCGACCTCGACGGCACTCTTGCCCTCGATCGCACCAAGATCGGCGAGCTGTGGCAGCAATACGTACCCACCGAGCGGGATCCACGAAATACGGTACTCCACCCCATCGCGGCCGCGCCATGAAACGATGGCCGGTCCGAAACCGATCGAGAAACGCTCGACGATGACGCCGCGGCGTCGCGCGACCAGGAAATGTCCGAGTTCGTGAACGAAGATCGAACCGCCGAAAAACAGGACAACCAGGAAGATCGACCAGACGTTGCTAAACAGGGAAGAAATGAGATCGGTGGACATGCTCAATGGAAGGATTTCAGTGCGACCGTGGCGGCGCGACGGGCTTCGGCGTCAGCCGAGAGAACGGCGGATAATGATTCGGGTTCAAAGTTATCGATTCGCTGCAAACTTTGGTCGATGACGGTCGGAATCGCAAGGAACGGGATCTTTCCGGCGAGAAACGCCGCGACCGCAATTTCGTTGGCGGCATTGAAAATTGCGGGGGCAATGCCCGCGGCCGCCATCACCTGACGCGCCAGGCGGAAACACGGAAATCGAAGTTCATCAACGGGCCGGAACTCGAGTCCGAGCAATTTGGTGAAATCCAACGTCGATTCGATCCCGGGTGCACGAACCGGGTGGAGCAACGCATGTTGAATCGGAAACGTCATCGACGGCGGCGACAATTGGGCAAGCATCGCACCGTCAGTGAACTCAACAAGACAGTGGACGATACTTTGCGGGTGAATGACGGCGGTGCATTGCTCACTCCGCAAATCGAAGAGCCACTGTGCCTCAATCAGTTCCAAGCCCTTGTTCGCGAGTGTGGCCGAATCGACGGTAATCTTTGGTCCCATTGACCAATTGGGATGCTTCAGCGCGTCGGCGGGTGTGACGTGGGCCAGCCGCTCAGCGGACCAATCGCGAAACGCGCCACCGCTGGCGGTGAGTACGATGCGCCGCACGCCGGCTTGCGCGTGACCTTCCAAGCACTGGAAAACGGCGTTATGTTCACTGTCCACGGGCAGCAGTTTGACGCCGCGCTGTCGAGCGCTGGCCATGACGAACTTACCTGCGAGTACGAGCACTTCCTTAGACGCGAGCGCGATATCTTTACCAGCATCGATCGCCGCAAGAGCGGGTTGTAAACCAGTCGTCCCGACGACGGCGACGAGCACCAAATCTGCATTCGGCAGCTGTGCGAGTTCGACGAGACCGGTGAGGCCGCCGCGAAGTCGGACGCCTGCTGGAAAGCCATTGCAAGCCTTTGCTTCAGCGTAGGCGTCGTCTTCAAAAACTGCGACGTCGCGGACTTTGAAATCGCGCGCGATTTGGGCGAGTCGGGCGTGATTACTGCGGGCCGCGATCCCAACCAATTCCAATTTATCGGGATGCGCGGCAATGACGCGGAGAGTGTTTTCGCCCACGGAGCCAGTGGCTCCAAGAAGGACGATGCGTTTACGACGTTGAGAGGACGGTGCAGCCACGAAACCGGCAAGTATGCGAGACAGACGCGCGCCTCGGCAAGCGCGCGATTTGGTGGTCGCATTTGGCGGGTGAACGGCGGCGTTCGTCGGGAGCGCGGGCGTCCCGCCCGCATCCGGAGAGCTGGGATCAAGCTCGCAGTGCTCGCACAACCAAAGTGGCAATGCGGTACGGGTCTCCTGAATCCGTGGATTGCAGCCTCGTGGGTCGGCGGACCCATGACCCATTGCCACTCCGAACCGATGCGGGCGGGACGCCCGCGCTCCCAGGGCGGACAGCGTCCGACTTAACTCTCTTCTGCTCTGCTCTTTTCTGTTCTCTTCTCTTCTCCTCTCCTCTCCTCTCTCTCAACCCTCCTCGACTCAGGCCAGCCGGAAGAGGAAATAGCCGAGAGGCGCAGTTAAGATCAGGCTGTCGCTCACATCGAACATCCCGCCGATGCCCGGGATGATTCCGCCGGAATCCTTGATCGCGGCGCGGCGCTTGATTACCGACTCGATCAGATCGGAAACAATTGCGGTTAACGCGATGGGTGCAGCGATCAGCGCGGCAATGAAGGGAGTCATGTGAGCGGGCAGATGATCGCGTGCGAGCCAGGCGACGAACGCGCCAACGCCCATCGACACCAGTACGCCACCGATCGCGCCCTCCCACGTTTTCTTGGGGCTGATCACCGGCGACATCTTGTGCCGGCCAAATGCGAGACCGCTGAGGAGCGCGCCGACATCGCAAAATTTCGAGACCGCAACGAGCCACACGAACAGCAGAAGTCGGCCTGTGGCGCCCACGCCATCGTTCGGCAGCGGCGTAACGATCCGCACCAGATATTGCAGCATGAGCGCGACGTAAACGAGTCCGAACAACGTTGCGGCGAGAGCCTCGACGCGATTTTGCGGATCGCGTTCGCCGAGAATCCGGACCGAGAAAACGATGACCGCGAGAGCGAGCGCATGTGTTGCGGGGACGCCATATTGCGCTTCGAGCCACGGTGCGACCGTGATCAAGCCGCCAAAGGTCATCCCCAATTTGTCGAAAGGTGCGAGGCCGACGCCCTGCATGAGCTTGTAGAATTCACGCAGCGTCAGCACGGAGATCAACGTGATCAACGCCACGCCGCCGACCGTGCGTAAGAACACCAGCGAGCCGGCCACCAGCGCCCAGAGAAGGACAGTGCTTAGGATGCGTTTAGCCATTCGAAAGATAGACCGCGAAAGCCGGGTCAGTTCAGAGATGAAGGTTGGGACCGGCAGTAGCGCAGGCTTCCAGCCTGCATGTGAGCAGGCAGGATGCCTGCGCTACGTTTTCCAATCACGGGTCGAGAGACCGGTGTCGCGAACGGTGGAGCTGACTCCCGGTCACGGTCTTTAGAAATGTGGCGCGGAGCGCGTCGCGAGCCGCGAGTTTGTTCTGCCGCAGAGCGGTGCGCGCGAACTGCGGGCGAGACGCCCGCGCTCCCAGGCTGCTTCCTTGTAGGCCGCCAGCTCGCTGGCGCGATTGAAGCGCGAGCAAGCTCGCGGCCTACGATTATCCGATGCAGGATGGTCCGATCCGCCCGGAGGTCGGGACCGATCGGCGGGTGCGGATTCAACAGCGGCATGTCATTTCGTGGCGGCGATGATCGGCTTTACTTGCTCACCCGTCTGGCCGAAGCGCCGTTCGCGACGCGAATACTCGGCAATCGCAGCGGAGAGATCGGCCTTGGTGAAATCGGGCCAGAGCACGGGCGTGAAAACATACTCGGCATACGCGCCCTGCAGCAGAAGAAAATTGCTGATGCGCGTTTCGCCTGACGTGCGAATAATGAGATCCGGATCCGGCAAACCGCTCGTCGATAGATACCGACTAAAGGTGTCCCACGAGCTGTCGTTGAGCTTTTCCGTCCCGGCGGCGACGGCGGCGGCATACGCGCGGGCCGCGTCAACGACCTCCGACCGAGAACCGTAATTTAACGCCAATACGAGCGTGTAGTCGTTGAAGCATTTTGTCTCTTCGATGGTCGTCCGGAGTAATTTCTGTACCCCGGTCGGCAGATCGCCCGTTCGGCCAATAGTCCGCAGGCAAACGCGGTCGCGCACAAAGGTTTCGAGTTCCTTTTTCAGATAATATTCGAGCAGGCCCATCAGCGCTCCCACTTCGTCCTGAGGGCGTTTCCAGTTTTCGACTGAGAACGCGTAGAGCGTGAGCATTTTCACGCCGAGATCGCGCGCGGCAAACGTGGCGGTGCGGACCGTTTCAACGCCTCGGCGGTGGCCCTCGATTCGCGGAAGTCCTCGTTGTCTGGCCCAGCGACCATTGCCGTCCATAATGATGGCGACGTGAGGCGGAACGGCGGATTTGGGTCGGGCAACAGATGAAGACATGCGCAGCGGCGAGAGTTAGGAAGCCGCCGCACCGTTTGACAAGGGGGAAGGTCGGCGGAGCTTTCCGAATGAATCTACCGCTTAAACCAACTGAAATTCAAACAGCGCTGGGTGATTTGCCGGGCTGGTCCTTGATGGGCGACGCCTTGGTCAAGACCTTCGAGTTCGGCAGTTTTCGCGAAGCGCTCAGTTTCATGGTGCGCGCCGGATTTGAAGCCGAGGCGTTGAATCACCACCCGGATTGGACGAACGTTTATAATCGCCTGACGGTGCGCTTGAACACCCATGACGTTGGCGGAAAGATTACCAGCAAGGATGTCGAGCTCGCAAAACGGTTTGAGGCGATCTCGTGGGTGGAGTAGGGTGCGGAGTCCAAGCCGATTTTCGGTGCGTTGTGGAGTAAGGGCATCGGACCACATAATTCGTCCGCTTTGGAAAGGATGAATGATTGGTGTAGGTGGCGCGCTTGCCGCGCTACAATCGTTGCGCGGCGAGCGCGCAACCTACGTCCGTCGTGCGGCGAGCGCGCAACCTACACTTCGATCCGGATGGAGCATTCCGGCGCGTTTTTTCACATTGTGAGAAAGCTCGGATTCCTTGAGATGGGCCGATGAAGGTCGCGTTCATCAGTGGCACGAGCATCGTCAACTCCACGCTTTTTTCGACGTGGGAGGTGAAAACCGTGGAGACCCGGTATGGGCCGGTCACCTACAAGACGCGTGGTGATTTTGCGCTCATCAATCGTCACGGATACGCGTTCCCGCTGCCGCCTCATTCCATTAATTACCGCGCGAATATCCGGGCGCTCGGCGATCTCGGCTACCAGGACATTGTTTCGCTGAATTCGGTGGGCTCGCTGAAGAAAGAGCTGCCACCCGGCACGTTTGTTTCATGCTCCGATTACGTTGGACTGCAGCAGGGGCCGATGACTTTTTTTGATCAGGAGCTCAAGGGCGGTGCGCCGGGAATCGCGAACAATCTGATTCCGCTTCTAATTGAGAAGCTCGCGCCGGAATTCACGATTCAGCCAGGGAAAGTCTATGTGCAATTCCGCGGGCCGCGGTTCGAGACGAAGGCCGAAATTCGGGTCGTGCAAAGCTGGGGCGACGTCGTCGGCATGACCGCAGCGCACGAAGCGGATCTGTGTGCGGAAATCGGGCTTCGCTACAACAGCCTCGCGCTGATCGACAACTACGCGAACGGTTTGGAAGGAACAGAAATCGATTTCTCCAAGTTCAAGGACCTCGTGAAAGATAATCAGGCGAAGGTGAACCGGCTGTTTGTGCGATTGCTGGAAATTCTCTCGTAGAACTCCGTTAGGATTTCTCGAAGGGGTGGGCGGATGCGCGGTGTTTGGGAAATGGGCTTCGTTGATGGAAGCCCGGCACATTTCCCCCCGTTTGTCTCAGGCGTCTCTTTCCCCCATGTTCGCAAAAATTCTCGGTCGTTTGCTGTTTGCGTCCGGCTTGGCTGGACTCGGTGTGTTGAGTCTTTGGTTCGGCGACTTCGCACTGTCCTGGCAGCCGGTGCCGGACTGGGTGCCGGGGCGGACGCTGCTGGCGTATGTGTCGGGCGTGCTGCTGCTGGCGGGCGGCGTCGCGCTGCTCGGGAGACGCACCGCGGTGGCAGTGCGAGCGGCGGCGGTGATGGCGATTTTCCTGACATCGTGGCTGGTGCTCCTGCAAGCGCCGCGCGTGGCGACGAGTCCAGGCGATGTCGGCCGGTGGCTCGGGGTCGGCGAAACGCTCGTGCTGGTGACGGGCGGATGGGTGCTGTTTATCGAATTGAAAAAAAGAATCGCGACGGGAGGCGGCAGATTCGTGGCGAACGAGAAAGGACTGCGAACTGCGCTGGTGCTGTTCGCGGTGGCGCTGCCGTTAATTGGGTTGTCTCATTTCGTGTACGTGGACGCCACGGCGGGAATGGTGCCGGCGTGGCTGCCGGAGCGGCGGACGTTCGCGTACCTGACCGGCGCGGGGCACATGGC
>DAITQE010000060.1:0-10840 GCA_036833235.1 Opitutus sp. | reverse complement strand
GGCTCCCATTGTTTGCGGAGAGCGATCGCGGCCGCTTTCGCCTTCCTTTCGCCCATGCTCGCGATCGAAAAGTAACGCGTCTTCGTTTTGCCGCCTGATTCGGGCGTGCCGGTCGCAGCCCAGACATTGTACGACCATGATTTTTTTCCTCGGCGAACCAGCCGCTTGGTCCGGCGAACGCCAACGATCCCCGACTTGTTGGTTATCTTCGGACGAATCGCCTGCTCGTAGGCGTTCATCGCCGGGCGTTTTTTCAACTCCTTGTTTCGGCACTCGATGGCCGCCGCGAGCGCGCGGCTTTTGCCGCCATATTTCGAATCGGAGAAGGAGCGATAAAATGAATTTTTGGAGCGCTTAATCTTAAGCTCCCAGCCGTGGCGTTGCTTCGGCTCAGTCGTGTCGATCCGTACGATGTAGGTTTGGTCCTTGTAGCTCATGTGGAAAAATCAGGCGTGATAAGGCTGTTCAGCACCACGATATATTCAACGAGAATGACTTTGCGAACGACATGCTGAACACGATCTTTCGTTTTGATAATGCAATCCGTTGCGTGGTAGCCTGCGAGCTTGCTCGCGCTCAAATCGCGCCAGCAAGCTGGGGGCCTACGCCAAAACAAAGGACCTTGGCCTGCCGAACACGCTGCAACGATTGCCTCATACAGGCGGCCACGCTGGATGAGCAGCAATTCGTATGCGTCAGTGATTAAGATTTCTGGCGAATTCAGGCAGGGTGACGAGGCGCACGGGTGTCTATCCCGCAAATGTCGTGAGCAGATCCGCGTAAATTTTCGCCGTGTTCACGAGGTCGCGCACACTCGCCCGCTCATTCACCGCGTGATAGTCGTCACCACCGGGACCGTAGCCAATGGTCGGAATCTTCCGGTAATGCGCAAAAAAATGCATATCGTTAAACCCCGTTGACACGTTGAAGGTCGTCTTCGCGCGCCGAACTTTTGTGACGCTCCCAGCCATCGCCGCGAAGAACGGGTGGGTAGGCGGCGAAAAACAAGAAAAGTTCTCGGAGACTTTCGTGATGGTGATCCGGCACTGCGGAATACTGCGGGCGGCCGTAGTAAGAAACGCCCGCAACTCGCGTTCAGCAGCGGCGTGGTTCTCAACCGCGAGCACCCGCCGGTCGATCGAGAAACGGGCTTCCGCCGGAACGGTGTTGATCTTCCCGCCAGGCCCTGAGGCGAACACGCCACCCACATTGATCGTTGGCTGCATGGAGCGGCCCTCCGGCGTTACAAAATTGCGGCGGGCCAGCGTCTTTTTATATCGCTCGAGTGCGACGACCAGCGCGGACATTTTCTCGAGTGCATTGATCCCCTGGTCTGGCTGCGAACCGTGAGCTGCGCGGCCGTGCACAGTGACTTCGAGCCAGACCACGCCATTGTGACCGCAGCAAACGGCGCCCCGCTCGCCGCCTTCCATAACGATGGCGTAGTCCGGATTGATCGGCGCCTGGCGGACAAGCCAGCCGGTCCCCAGCTCAGAATCGGTTTCTTCATCTGCGGTGAAAGACACCTCGATGTTCATCTTCGGAACGATCCCGGTCGCACGCAACGCGCGGAGGGCGAGCAGGAGGCTCGCCATCGAGCCCTTCATGTCCGACGTGCCGCGACCGTAAATCCACCCGTGATCGACCGTCGCGCTAAATGGGCTCCCGTGGCGCCAGTCGCCGGAAACCGGCACGACGTCATAGTGTGCGTTGAAATGGATCGTCTTTTTTGCGCCAGGAGCGGCCAGTTTTCCCAGCACGTTGTAGCGTGGATAACCGTGCTGGTCGGACGGCAGCGTCCGGCGCAAGAGCTCACGCGCGATGGTAAAACGTTTCGTCGTCAGCCCGGCGGCCGTCAGTTCGTTTACGAGACTGGCCGTGATCACGTCGTAATTCTCTCCCGGTGGGTTCACAGTGGGAATGCGAACGAGCCGCTGCAGCGTGCCGATCATTTCGGGCGCGTGTTGATCAATGTAAGAAGCAAGCGTCATGAGAAATTTTGTTCGATGGGTCGGGTGCCTCTGGCTCCCTTACTGTCAATGACTGACAATGCTCAGCTGCGGCGAGCGGGCTGATGATGTTCAGAAAAACATCGTCGGCGACGCGAGCGCGTTTTCTCACGCGCGAAGGATTGGCCAGAGGCTGGCGTAAAAACAACTCGCGAAGCGGCGCTATGTTCGCAGCGACCCACACCGCATGACGGACATCGTTGTTGCCCAATGCCCGCTCGAACGATAGCAATCTTGGGATTGGTGTCGCGGATGATTTTTGACAGTACAACCGCCGCCACTCACCCTTCCCTCGAACCATGTCATTGGCCGATTTGCGAAAAGACTACTGCCTAGCCGGCCTCGCCGAGAAAGATCTCGCCCGCGACCCATTCCGGCAGTTCGAGAAATGGTTCCAGGAAGCCGAGGCCGCGAAACTTACCGAGCCCAATGCCATGACGTTGGCCACGGTCAGTCGTGACGGTGTGCCGTCGGCCCGAACTGTCCTGCTCAAGGGAGTTGATGGCCGCGGCTTCGTTTTCTACACGAATTATGAGAGTCGCAAGGGACGCGAACTCGAATCGAATCCCCGCGCAACGTTGGTGTTCCCATGGATCGCATTGGAGCGCCAGGTCACAATCGAAGGCACGGTCGCGAAGGTCAGCCGCGAGGAGTCTGAAGCCTATTTTCAGAGCCGCCCGTTGTTGAGCCAGCTCTCCGCGTGGGTGTCGCAACAGAGCTCGATCCTCTCAGGCCGTAAGGCACTCGAGGATACGATGAAGGACGTGGAGAAAAAATATGCCGGGCAAGTTGTGCCGCTGCCGCCCCACTGGGGAGGATACCGGCTGGATCCACAGACGGTCGAGTTTTGGCAAGGCCGTCGCAGTCGCCTGCACGACCGCCTCCGTTATCGCCGGAGCGCCGATCGCAGCTGGGTTGTCGAACGACTTGCCCCGTGAAGAAGCCTGTCCGTAAACGAGCACGGTCCGCAATCGTGCCAGTATCGTTGCTGGCCGCGGCCATGCGCGCACAAGGCGACGGCGTGGTCATTTTCCAAACGAAAAGCGGCGTACGGAAAATCCGGGTCGTCTTCGTGAACGAAAGTTTCTGCGAGATGACGGGGCGCTCGTTCGAAGAGCTGGCAGACGAGCCGCACTCAGCCCTGCAGCTCGAAAAAAGCGACCTGACCCGCCTCGACCGCTGGTGGCGCTCGGCCAAGCCCGGCCGCTGTTTCTCCGGTGAAGGTTACCTTGTGCGCAAGGATGCCAGCACCTTGTATGCAGCGTGGACCTTCAGCGCGATTTTTGACGGGCAGAATCGCGCGACCCACCTCGTCGCCACCTACCGGGACACGACTGAAAAACGTAGGCTCGAGGAAGCGCTGGTGCATTCGCAGCGACTCGATGCAGTGGGACGGCTCGCCGGCGGCGTAGCGCACGATTTCAACAATCTGCTCTCGGTCATCAATGGCTATTGCGAGATGCTCGCCGCTCACTTGTCCGATCTGCCGCAGGCTTTGCGGGAGGTAAACGAGATTCACCGGGCCGGGCTGCGCGCCGCAACGCTCACGCGCCAATTACTCGCGTTCGGCCGTCGCCAGCCGATGGATGCGCGTATCATTAATCTGAATCGGGTCGTGCACGATAACGCCGAGATCATGGGCCGATTGATCGGTTCCGCTGGGCGGCTGGAGCTGGATCTCGCCGCCAACATTGGCAACGTTCGCGCTGATCCGACGCAATTCCAGCAGGTGCTGCTCAACCTGGTGATCAACGCGCGCGATGCATTGCGCGATACTGGTGTCGTGACGATCAGCACGTCCAACCGGGAAATTAGAACCGGATCTCCGCGTCGTTCGACCGAGATGCCGCCCGGCCGGTATGTTTGCCTGGCTGTGTCCGATAACGGCACGGGCATGGACGCCGACACTCAAAAGCATCTCTTCGAGCCGTTTTTCACGACGAAGGCGGAAGGCAAAGGCACGGGCCTCGGCCTCGCGCTGGTGTACGGTGTTGTGCAGCAAAATAACGGATACATCAACGTTCGCAGCGCACTCTTGGCCGGATCCACGTTTGAGATCTTGTTGCCGGAAGTGCGCGAACCCGAGGAGGCGAGCACGCAAAACGGCCCCATTTCGCCGCTCCCGGCCACGCGGGGTCATGAGACGTTGCTGCTGGTCGAGGACGATGACGTCGTGCGCAAAATGGTCGCCGGCATGCTCACGGCGGACGGCTATCGAGCGCTCGCGGCCAAGACGGCGGACGTTGGCATGGAGCTGAGTCGCAAACAAGATCGTCCAGTGGAACTGCTGATTGCTGGTTCGGATGAGAAAGGTGAGGCGTTGGCGCGGGCTCTCCACGAAAAATTTCCAACGCTCCGGTGGCTTCGCGTCGGCAATCAGGACCCCGAGCCCGTGAGCTGGCTCGCCGTCGAGCACCAAGCTGTGTTGGCGAAACCGTTCGCGCTGAGTGAAATTCTCCGAAGCGTTCGCGCGCTGCTCGACATTTAGCCGTAAGCCGCAGTTGCGCGGCGGAGCTTAGGTTCAACCCGCTTGAAAATCTTTCTCACCGGAGCCTCAGGTCTCGTCGGATCGGCGTTTGCGCGAGCGGCGGCGTGCCGTGGTCATGATGTCACTGGCGTCGTGGGAAGCTTCACGGGCGAAGTCGCAGGCTTGACCCGGAGGCTCGCGATGGATCTGGCGAACGAAGCCGCCGTGACTCGGACCGTGCTCGACGAATTTCCGGCAGCGATCGTGAACTGCGCGGCCGTTTCGGAGCCGGCCGCATGCGATGCGGACCCACAGCGCTCGGAAGCGCTCAACGTCGTTCTCCCGACCGTGCTCGCGCGAATCGCTCATCATCTCAGCGCGCGACTCGTGCACATTTCCTCGGAGCAGATTTTCGACGGCACGCGAACGAACCCGTACCGCATCGACGATCTACCCTCCCCGATTAATCTCTACGGTCGTCAAAAGCTAGCGAGTGAACGCGCCGTGAGAGCTGCCGCGCCGCTCTCCGCGGCAATCGTTCGGGCGCCGCTGCTGATGGGCGACAGTCCGGGTGGTCGACGAGGTCTGCACGAGCGACTCCTGGCCGATTGGACGGCGGGGCGGACGGCGCGCTTGTACACGGACGAATTTCGCCAGCCATGTACGGCGGAGAATCTGGCCGACGTATTGTTGGAATTGGCGGAACGTCGTGATGATCCGGGAATCTTTCATTGGGCGGGCACGGAACTCGTTTCACGTTACGAACTGGGCTGCCGAATTCGTGAACGTTTCAAACTCGCTTCCGGCGTCGCACCGATTGACGCGGTGACGCGGAGCGAAACGCCCGAGGTCGCCACCCAGCGACCCGCGTGTCTTGCGCTCGACCTCGCGCCGCTGGCCGGACGCCTCAAGACGGCACCACAGTCGATCGCGACGCAGCTCGTCACGCTCAAAGTACCGCCAGCCTGCCGCGCCTGGTACCATCAACTCTGATACGACGAGCGCAGCGATCCTGCCCTATCCTTGACGCAGCAGCTCAAAAAATGAGTTTCGTCTTTTGGTGCCGTTTGCCCCTTTTGTTCTGACCATGACTCTGGACGTCTTGCCCACTCGTGTCGGGGGTGCCGCCGAAAACATGGCGGTGGATTTTCTCCTGCTCCAGCGATATCCTCGGAGGACAGCCGCGCGGTTTCGTCACTACGGCTGGAGAGCGCCGGCTTTCACGTTTGGCTACAGCCAGAAAATATCGTTTGTGCGCAACTCTCTTCCGGTGGGTGAGACGTTCGATCTCTGCCGGCGGCCCACCGGCGGAGGGATTGTGGATCATCGCGACGACTGGACGTTCTCGCTTGTGATCCCACGCGGGCATCCGCTCGAAGATGCGCGGGCAACGCAGAGCTACCGCGAAATCCACGAATGCCTGGCGGCGGCGCTGCAGCGCCAAGGAGTGCCAGCCACCACAAAAAAGGAAGCGGCCGCGGCAGGGTTTCCAACCAGTGCACATCCACAGCGAGCTGCGCAAAACCCAGACGAAGCTGTGGTCGCACCGATAGGAGGTGCAGGTGTGTGTTTTGAGCGGGCGGAGCTCTACGATGTCGTGCACGAATGCACCGGCAGTAAAATTGCCGGAGCAGCTCAAAAAAGAAACAAACACGGTCTTCTCTTTCAGGGATCACTCTGGCGACCTGCGCTCGGCGCTGTACTGGATGATGATAAACTTCAAGAGGACTTCACGGCATTGCTCGCCGGCGCCCTTGGCACCGTCGCCGAATCGGTTCCGTGGCCCGACTTGAATGAAGATGAGGTGAGCGGGCTCACCGAACAGTACTCGTCCGCCGAATGGATCGAATGGCGTTAAGCGGACGTTAAGGGCCGAATCGAAAATCCGAGATCGAAAACGCAATCGTTCGGGCAAGCGCGGAGCTGTTCTCCTTCACGCCGGGTTCGTCACTAACGAAGCGAAGCTCCGTCGTTCCATCGGCAGCAAAGCCCAAGGTTTCGATCACCACGGGAACGTCCGCGCGTTCGAGTCGCCCGGACCAGAGCACATGTTGTCCTTGAAAAATGGTGACGCGGCGCGGCGGCGCAAACGCATGCAGAGCAAATTCCACCCGCACCGGCGTCGACGCATGCCAGACTTGCACGCGCAGGACGGCCTCACGATCAGCCCAACACCAGCGGTGAGCGCCATGCTGTTCAGCCCCATAAAAACCCGGACCTAGATACGCCACATAAGCTGCCTCCTCGATCCGGGCCGCAGCCAATTCATCGCGTTCATGTGGTACATCGAAGATGAACAACAAGCCGCTCGCAAAGCTCAGGTTTCCCAAGATGAGCCAGAAAAGACCGGTGCGCGTTCGCGGCGCGAGAGCATTGAACGCCAGTTGCAAGGGCAGCAACACGCGGGTCGCGGCGCCCGGGTAACCTTCCCAAGGCGCCCACCCGAGCATCAGCATCAAGCCGACGTGCCCGATCCCAAGGCGCCACCAGATATTTTTCCAGGCGGGCCGCACAATCAGCCACCCCGCCTGCACCGTGATGCCGATCATCGACAGCAACGACGTCCAGGCGAGCAGCGGATATTTTTTGTTGCCCAAGTCACCCAAACAAAAACGCCACTTGGCTAGGAAACTGATGCCGGGCCACGTAAGGTTGTCCCAACCATCGGAACCGGCCCCCAGAGTAAAGCGAATGTACGCGTACCACAACGCCAGTGGCGCGACGCACGCCGCCGCCCGCAATGCCGTGCTTTTCCGTGTCTCCCCGCAAAACGCGGGGAACGTGAGCAGTGACGTTTCTCGCGCCAGTATCGCGGCCGCGAGCAAACCGACTGCGCCGCTCGTCCGCTGGCGCTGATACAGGACCGCAGCAGCAAGGATCAGGGTGAGCGCGGGCAAATCGGTCAGCGCCAGGCGCACACTCGCGAGAGCGCCCGCCGAACAAAGCAGGCCTGACCAGGCGATAAAGTCATGCAGCGAGCGCGGCGGAAAAACGAACAGCAGCAACGCCGCAAGTGCGAGCCAGCACACCGGGTTGATCAGCGTATAAATATCGAGCGCCCGCGTCGGGTTTCCGAACGCGAGCAGCCAGGCAGTCCAACTCGCAAGACAGCGCCGGGCGCGATAGCCGAGGTTATCGATGGCTTGCAGCAGCGCCGGATCCCGCAACGTGGGGCGGCAGGCAAGTTGCGCGTAATATTGTCCGTCATAACCGCCCGTCGCACGGTGCACATAGACCGGCCGCTCGTGAAGCTCGGGCAACATCGCCGCCTCGCTGGAGGAATCGAGTTGGATGAGCGACGTGAAGCCGTAGACCGGATGATAAAACCGGGCGACCTGGACCGTGAACCCCGCCGCGAGCAGCGCAAAAACAAGCGGCCAGAACCAACGACGGCGATGAAGCGAGAACATGCAGCGTCCTAAAAAAGAGAACGGCGTGCGCATGCGCAAGGCGGCAAGCCGGTCAGGAATCCATGCCGGGCCCAAAAGGGGCGCAAATCAGGTTTTGAGCGGTGGGAGCGCCTGACGTGGACGGGCGTCTCGCCCGTGGGTGGCATGGGCATCCTGCCCATGGCATCGCGGCGCGGAGCGCCGTCCACGGGCAGCCTGCCCGTGCCACTTTCGGAGCCATCCAAAACCTGATCTGCACCCTCGAACGTGGGGACCAAACTATTTTTTTGTCTCTGATGTTGGCGCGGGTGTGGCGGCAGGCGGTGGCATTGCGGCGGCGGGGACTTGCCCCGCCGCAGGTGCTGCGGGTACCGGAGCGACGACGGGTGCTGGCTGCCAAAAATAACGACCGCGCTGATTGTGGTCCCAGCGAATATAAATCGCCGCAGCTGCAAGAACGATGAGCACCACGAAAAAAATTGCGCGCCGTTTTTGTCGCGCGGCTTGCTTGTCTTCGTACGGATCTTCCAACGAACGCTGCGCGCCCGGCGGCAGCACCGCGGTGGACGTGAGCGCGGTGCCGAACGGGATGTTGATTTTCACCCGTCCGTTCACCGCCCAGCCATTGCCTTCGAGAATGGGACCGAGGGTGCGTTGGCGCAGTTTCAACCAGGCAATCACCATCGACGGCGTCGAAATCACGAGCAGCAGCGCCAGGAGGAGCAACGGATATTGCCACAACTCCAGCTTCAGCACGTATCCGAGAATTAATGTCAATGCGCTTACGGCGCCCGTCACGGCGACGCCAATCGCGGCGACCGTCCCCACATCCACTTTTTTGGGCGGTTCAGCTTTCGTCTTATCGACATTGGCCGTTTTTGCGGCGGCTCCTGCGAGCTTGCCGGTTGCTTCAGCGTCGGCCGCGGCGGCGCGTTTGGCCACTTGCTCTTCGATCAGACGAAGGAATTTTTTATACGGCGACCAAAACGCCTGACGGATGCTGATCGGATTATCGACAATGCTGGTGACAACCGCGTCCCAATCCCGGCCCAGCCGGTCGTAAAATACACCGTGGCGTCCAACGAAGAGATAATCGCTGTCACCTTGCGTGAAGCACGCCGCGATGTTCATCGTGGCGCCGCCAGCTCGGGTGCAGCTGCAGTATGCGATGTAGACTTTGCTCATCGCAGCGAGCGGGCTCGGCCCGTCGACACGGACACACAGCTCGGTCGAGCGACTGTCAATGTAGAGGACGCCTGACTGAAAAATCGCGCTCCGATCTGGCGAATAGAAATCAGCGAAGTTGACGAAATTATGCAGCAATGCCCGAAGATCGCGGACGTATCGCGCCAGACGCTCGACGTCGCCAATCGCCTTGAATTCGGGCTCGAGCTCGCGATCCCGCGCGATCAGCGCATTGAGTCCCTCGCGCTCGGTTCCCGATAAAATCTCTTTCACGCGGTCCAACCCGAGCTGCTCCACCGCACTGGTGGGTTTGGTTCCAAGCCAGGCCTCATACGGCGCAAATTTCGCGTTTAACGCGGACCACTCCTCGCGGGTCAGAGTCGTCTTGCTTGGTCCGAAGATGGGTGCGACCGCCGTCGCATGCAACGCGGTGAGCGCATCGGCCCAAGCTGGATTGACGCCGGCCAGCAACGGCAACGCGTGCCCGGGTTCGATTCGCGCCAGAGGGAAATTTGCAATCTCAGGCGCGGCTGCGGTGAGCTCTTTCGGGCCAAGCGCCACGTAATCGGCCTCGCTGCGGTTCAGCGCGCCAATTGCACGCTGATCAAATTCGGCCATGCGCTGCCGAGCGAAATAGTCCTCTACTTTCGTCCGCACCGCTTTGATCGCCTTTACCGCCGCCTGTGTTGCATCGCCCAAAATTGCGATGTCCTGTGTTCCGCTGAAATCGACCCAGGAGACGTACGCGGCCAGCTCCGCAAAAAAAGCATCGATCTTGGCCGCCGTTATACCGGGCTCTCCCGCGCGATCAGCGGCCGCTCCAGTGCAGGCGATGATTTCCTTGATCAATGTTTGCAGCTTCGGGTCCGCGGTTGCTGCGGCTCGAATTACACCGCTGCCGTTGAGCGGGCTTGCGGCGTAGATTGCAGCTGTATCCGCGGCCTCGGAAACGCTGATGGCTGTCGCGCTGTCCCGACCAAGATTGGTCAGAATCTGACGGGCAGACGAAAGGATGATTCGCCCCTCCGGTTTTGACGCATCGATCGCCTCGAGCGTCAGGAAGTCGGAACCACTCAAGAGTTCTCCCGCGTCTTTCAACCGCGCGCCGGCCCAATTTACCGCAGCGAGGAGCTCCGGAACACGGATACGGTCATCGTGATCCGAGTCGATGAGCGCGAGCGTCTTCTCATCCAGCTCCAATCCCTTGATCGGACAGCTCAGCGCGACCCAAAGCTTTTGATCGAGCTCGTCGAGAGATAACAGGTCAGCGCCGGTGGCGAGAAGAACTTGGTCGAGACCGCCCGTCCGAAAGAATTTCCAACGGTGCGAAGCAGGTTTGGGGACAGTGGACATGGTCAGCGTAGTTACGCCTTGTTTTAGGCGTCTGGCACCAGCACACAACCCAGATAAAATCGCGAAGGACAATGGGTCGCCTCGCCTAATCCGGGGGCGTGAGCGTCAGGTGTATCCGGATTTTCGCAGCGTGAGGACGCACTCCAGATGACGCGTCTGCGGAAAAAGGTCGAACGGTTGTGCCGCTGTGAGCGTGTAGCCTGCCGCCAAAAATTCGCGGAGGTCCCGCATTTGGGTCGCAGGATCACACGATACGTAAACAACGGCCTTCGGTCCGAAGGCGAATAGTTGCGCCAGGAAGGATCGATCGCAGCCTTTCCGAGGGGGATCGATGATCACCACCGACTCCGAAGCTGGAAAATTCAATCCCGCGAAAATCGCGGCCGCGTCTCCGGCCAGGAAGGTCGCGTTCGTGATCCCGTTCGCAGTCGCGTTTT
>DAITQE010000059.1:5043-10856 GCA_036833235.1 Opitutus sp. | reverse complement strand
GCACCTGGAGCACCTCACAATGCATTGATCCGTGCCCATCCGTGATATCCGTGGTCAACTCCGACTCATTGCCACCTCACGGCGTGGTCATGAAGGTCCAGCGCACGTCGCGGTAGTGCCAGGGGTGACCATTTGCATCGGGCGTGGTGCTCGTGTTCCAGTGGCCGTTCGCACCGCGGGTCACGGCGAGCTGGGTCCAGGAGTAATCGCCTTTTTCGTAGTCGAACGTTTCGCCGTCGTCATCGTAGACCCGCAGCGTGCCAGGTTTTTCGCCATAGTGTCGCACCTCGAGCGGAAGGATCTCATCGGGTGACGGACTCCATTGGCGCTCAGCGACGAGGGGAACAAGACTGCCGTCGCGGACAAAAAGCGGAATGCGATCGAGGGCGGGAGAGACCTCGATGGTTTCATTCTCGCCAGCGAGCCGGCCGGTATAGAAGTCGTACCACTTTCCGGGAGGAAGCATCACCTTGCGTGACGCAATTCCAGGTGCGATCGGCGCGACGAGGAGCGAGTCGCCGAGCAGATACTGATTTTTTACTTCGACGACACGGCTGATCGCGTACGGGTTTGCCGTCGCGTCCAATCGGCCGGGTGACTTGAAATCGCCGGCCACTTTGAAACCGGCAACTAGCGGCATGGGCCGGATCACGGGCGTGCCGTCGAAGTGATACTGCGCGAATGTGGTGTAAAGATAGGGCAACAGGCGCATCCGGAGAGTAATTACGTCACGGATCGCGTCTTTCACCTCCGCGTGAGTCCAAAGTTTGTCGTTGGTCGCCCAACCGTTAAAGAGTGCGAGCGGTGAGAAACAGACGGCTTGCGTGCGGCGGAGCATGTCCTCGGCTTTACCGCCGCGCACTTCGGGCGACCAAAGCACGCCGGCGAATCCGCTGTTGCAGACGGCGGTGATGTATTCATCGAAGTCGTAATTGTCGTTGTAGATTACGAAAGGAAAACGTGACGCTCCGGCGTTGCTCCCACGCACCTGACCGAATGTGCGACGATTCTGTTGATGGAATAATTCGTACACGGTGCGCTGCATCAACACGCCATACGTCTGACGCAATTGCTCGCCATCGCGCCCCGAGGGAAAACGCGCGGTGTCCGGCCAGAGGTAGCGATCGTAGCCGTCAACCTCGTCGATTTTGAATCCACCGACGGCGTTTGGATTCAAGTCGACGATTTTGCGGCGGAGATGATCGGCAAAAATGTGCCGCGCCTCGGAGCTGGAGTAGTCGGGTACCAGACCGTTCCAGACGAGATGTGTGCCGGCAAATGGAAGCAGCTTTTCGGCGAGCGGCGCGGCGGGCGCGACGTAAGGGTTGAACCAAAGATTTACGCGGACGTGCCGCTTTTCGACTTCTGAAAGGAAGCTCGCGGGATTGGGGAAACGTGTGGAATCCCACTCGAACGAGCACGGGTACGCGTTGCTCTGCCAGCCGGGTTCGAGTCCGAGCATGTCGAGCGGAATTCCGTTTTTGCGGAACGCGTCGATCTCGTCGAGCGCCTGCTGAGCGGTGTAGCGTGTGGGAGTGCGCGTGAGAAAACCGAGGCCCCATTTCGGTGGGAGCGCGCCGCCGCCGCAAAAGAGATTGTAGCGACGAATTGCGTCCAGCGGCGTCGGACCGGCGAAGACCAGCACCTCGAGGCCCGGCGCGTTGACGAGCGCTTCGACCGAGTCGGAACGCGGTTGAGCGGCCCAGGTTTTGTTGGTGTTACGATCGAGCACCGGAGGTTTCGCGGTCGCGGCGAGGCGAACGCCCAGGCCGACGCTGACGTTGAGATAGCGCGCCGTGTTGAAAAGAACCGCGTAGCCGCGGCTTGAAACATAGAGTGGAACGGGTGCGTGCGTGCGACCGGGCACGCCGCCCCAGTGATCGACGTGAAGCTGAAACGTCGTGCCGGTCCGGCGCATCGTTTTAAAATCCACGCCGAGGCCGTAGATCTCTTCGTCCAATGCGAGTGGCAGCCGGAATGCCGTTTTCCACTCCCAGCGGCTCGCTTCAATGGCGGTGCGATCGAGCGGGAATGGCGCTGCCGGCAGCGATGCAAGGGCGGTCGAGTTAGGCTGCGCGTCGGCGGCGTTGAGCAGCGTGAAACTCTCCGTGGTGCCAGCGACCGTTTTCCACACTCCGGGTGCAACCTCCTGCCATTGGAGAGGAGTCGGGTTCGGTTCGGCGTGACAAAAATTCCCAGCGCCGAAGAAACAGAGAATAGCGACGAGGCTGGTTAAGCGCGCTGACATGACGAGATGTGGGCGAAGATTTTTGGCGTTCGTGAACATGGCGCCGTCGGAGGCGTGCTCGGGACAGTCTGCGTGAAAAGTCCGTACTTGGTGTAGGTAGCGTGCTCGCCGCGCTACGTCCGCGTCGCGGACTCGTTGCGTGGCGAGCACGCAACCTACAATACATTTCAGGAACCGCTGAATTTTCACACCGTCTCGGCAGCGCAGGAAATTTGCGCGCGGTTGCCAAGAGCAATCCCGCTGCTCCCGCAGCGGGCTGCGGGAACCATTTGCGCGGCTTCATGCGCGCAAGTCATAGCTCTCCGGCGTAATCTGCGCTTCGAGCGGCTGGCCGGCGGCGTAAGCGCGTAGATTGCGCAGCGCCCAGGCCCCGGCGTCGCGACGGCGATCCGTGGTTGGTCCGGCCAAATGCGGTGTGAGAGAGACATTCAGCAGTCCACGCAACGGATGGTTTGGTGGCAATGGCTCGATCGAAAACACATCGAGGCCAAACTGCACGCGACCCTCTCTCGCGACCCGCACCAGCGCTTCTTCGTCGACGATATCGGCGCGTCCGACGTTGACGAATACGCTGCCGGGGCGAAGCAGTCGCAGGTGTCGCTCCTGCACGACGTGATACGTCTCCGGAATCAACGGGGCGACCTCGACAACGACATCGTTCTCTGAAAACAGGTTTTCAAGCGAGCCGGCGGGCCGCACGCCCCATTCGTTTTCGACAGTGGGCGTGACATCCGGTGCGAAGACGCTGATTTGGACACCAAAGGCGCGTATCAGTTTTACCAACTCGCGCGCAACCTTGCCGAAGCCATGCAGGCCGACCTTGCGGCCAAACAAGGAAGCAGTCTGCGTTGACTCGTCCTTCCAGGCGCCGAGTTGGTGCATGCCGATGGTCCAAGCCGTCGCGCGGCGCAGGCATGACAGCATGTGGAAAAGAGCGCCTTCGGCGACGATGTGGCTGACGGATTTGCCCCAATTTGTGACCAGCAGGTCCGGGCGCAGATGAGCGCGCGAAACGAGGCGTTTTACCGAGCCGGTCAGATAACAAACGTAACGCAACCGCGGAGGCAGCACGGCCGGAAGCGGCGGTGTCCTCCAGCACGCGATCAAGATCTCGGGATTCGTCGCCAGCAATTCGCGGTCGAAGTCGGTCGGGCTGATCGCCGTTGAATCGATATAGTGAAACGCCGCGGCGGTCTGCTGGATCTCGCTCCACATGGGCTCGGGAAAGAAATCGCGAACTTCCGTCGGCGTGAGCACCGCCAGGAGAACCGAAGGTTGCGAATCGCTCAAGGGAGCGTTCGTCAAGGACGTGGACGACATGAGAAAACTTCAGTGAAGGGGTTCGCCGGCAAACGTGGGATTCTGCTGGTAGGGAGAAAAGGGCAACGAGGTTTGCGGCGTGAGAGGAGATTGGCGAGGCGCTGTCGCAACGCAGGCCCGCGTTTAGTTATGACGTTAACCAAGCAGGCTGCGGCGCCAGAGTCCTTGAACACCTAAACACGTTGCCTCAGTGGAGTCAGCCGATTGAGCGGTGGGACGCTCGGCGCGGTTCAGAGGCCGAAAGGTAGCGCCGACCTCCGGGCCACTGTCATTGAATTAGCCCGGAAATTTCAAAGGCGGGGAGAAAGCACGTGGCCGCAGGGCGGGGTGTGTCGCCTCGAGACCCATCCGTTTAACCATTTAAGCCGCACGGTGGCTGGAGTCGTGCCGCGATCAGCGTTTGTTTGCGCCACCTCATGAGACCCCCGGTTAGCTGCGCCTTTGTCGCACTTGTTTTCACTTCGACGGCGTTTGCCACGTTCCCTGCCGAACCCGCTGTCCGTTCGACGATTTCGCGCGCGGACCTCGATTACGTCACGCCGGCGTCGCGGAGCGAGGAAGGGATGCCGATCGGCAATGGCCGCACGGGCAGTCTGGTGTGGACGACCCCCAGCGCTCTGCATTTCCAAATCAACCGCGTGGACGTGTTTGCCGAGCACGCGTCCACCGTGAGTTTTCCGCAGGCCGACTCGGATTATGCCAGCGGTTGCGCTTGGCTCGACATCAATATGGCCTCGGGCGGCGACGATGTTTTTGCGGGCGATGCATTTCACCAGCACCTTTCCGTTTACGACGCGCTTATGACCGCGCAGGGCCAAGGCGTGAGCGTGCGCGTGCTCGCATGGCCGGAGCGCGATGTCTTCGCCGTGGAGATCGATGATCGGCGCGAGGCACCTGAGGCGATCAATATAGATCTGCGGATGCTGCGGTTCGCGATGCAGCGCATCACCGGGAAAAATTACGAGTTGGCGAAGAATCATGTTAACGAAGTTCACACTGTTGAACACACGGCGCGCTCGCAGCTCCACATTCGCGATAAGCGGATCGCGCTCACGCAGCAGTTCGAGGAACGCGAGTTTTACGATTCTTCCGCGGTGGCCGTTGCCGTGATCGGCCGGCCCGCGCGGGCCCGTTATCTGAACGAAACCACCGTGCAACTTTCGGCGGCGCCGGGCAGGGGGAAGTTCACGATTTTGATTTCCAGCGCGGCCACGTTTGATCGGAAGCAGGACGTTGCTGCGCTCGCATTCAAGGAACTCGAGGCGGCGGGCGGGAAAGACTTTGACACGCTGCAAGGCGAGACGTCCGCTTGGTGGCACAATTTCTGGACAAAAGGCTATGTACATCTGACCAGCGCCGACGGCCAGGCGGATTTCGTCGAGCAGAACTACACGTATTTTCTGTACCTCATGGGCGCGAGCTCGCGCGGGCAATATCCGCCGCGCTTTGGCGGACTGCTGTGGCGCACGACGGGCGATCTCAGCCGCTGGGGCTCGCAGTACTGGTGGGCCAATACGAGCGCCTATTATCGCAATCTGATGCCGAGCGGACGGCTCGAGCTGATGGACCCGATGTTCGATATGTATTTCGGCATGCGTGAATCTTGCGCGATTGCCGCGCGGCAGCAGTGGGGTTCGCAGGGGCAGTGGATTCCCGAGATCGTATTTTTCGACGGGCTCGAAGTGCTGCCTGACGACATCGCGGCGGAATTGCAGGATCTCATGCTCGTGCGCAAACCGTACGAACAACGGTCGGCGAAATTCCAGGCGTATGCCGAGGTGCGCAACCGCCTTCACGCGCGCTGGAATTTCCAAGCCGACGGAAAATGGGAGAACGGCCATTTCGTCGTTCCGACCAAAGGCCACGGAATCTTTGGACACTGCACGCACATTCTCGGCGCGGGTGCGCGGATTGCGGATCTATTCTGGCAACGGTATCAGTTTACCATGGACGAGGCGTGGCTGCGCGACCGTGCCTATCCGATGATCAAGGGCATGGCGGAGTTTTACCGGCACTTTCCAAATTTCAAAAAAGGCGAGGACGGGAAATACCACATTCTCAATATCAACAACGGCGAGGGCAACTGGGGCTCCACCGATTCGCCCTACGAGACGTATTGCTTGAACCTGATTTTTCCGCTCGCGATCCGAGCATCGGAAATTCTTGGCGTTGACGCCGACCTCCGCCCCGCATGGGCGGAGATCAAAGCGAACCTCCTGCCGCCGCCGCAGCAGCCGCGGATTCC
>DAITQE010000059.1:399-5033 GCA_036833235.1 Opitutus sp. | reverse complement strand
CGATGGGGCGATCGAGCCGCTCGGCACGGAGCGGGAGCTCAAGGCGCGCTTCCTTAATTTTAAGCGGCTCGCGAGTTTCATTGACGAACCTGGCATCGGTGGTGCGCAGATTTTCCGCAACCGGCTGCGGCTGCGCGAAGGCCCGGGAGCGATCGATGCCGAGCACATTGGCGGACTCGCGTCCGGCGTTCACCAGACGTTGCTCGACAGCGCGCCTCCCGGCGGCACCGAGGGGGAGCCGGTGCTGCGGCTTTTTCAAACGTGGCCAAAAGAATGGGACGCGGAATTCAGCTTGCTGGCGCGCGGCGCGTTTGTGGTGTCGGCGACACAGAAGGCCGGGAAGGTCGGCCCGGTGGAGATCGCGTCGAACGCCGGCTCCGAGTGTCGGCTCAAAAATCCATGGGGAGAGGCCACAGTGACGCTCACGCGCGATGGGAAAACGGCGGAAACATTGCGAGGGGCCGAGTTGACGTTCGCCACGCGGAAGGGCGAGACGATCGTCGTGAAGCGCGCGCCTTGAACCCAATTTGCCAGGTCAGAATGGCAATAAAAACCCAGTCGCAGACCAGAGACCAGCAGTCAGAAAAATTGGGTCAGAAAAATGACAGCCGTTTTCAATTGATTCCTCTGTAAGCTCTTTTTTCCGAAATTTTCCTGCCTCCATTTTGACTACGTCTTTTCCGATCTGGAAACTTGTTCACAACACGTTTTGCCATTCAAGGATTCTAGCGGCGCAGCCGCAACCGAACCAATCTGGAAGGATATTGGAACGCTAATAAGCGCTAATTGGCGCAATCCGAATTAGCGGAGATTAGCGCAGATTAGCGTTCCTAAAAATTCAGATAAGAAGCGCAAAAATCTGCGATCCACTGGAACACGCCGCCAGGCACTTGCCGGTTGTCCATTGTAGGTGGCGCGCTTGCCGCGCCACGCGCCAGAGGCGCCCACGCGTTGCGCGACGAGCGCGCAACCTATGGCACGAACTGGCGCTTCGATCGCGCGCTTACGATCAAGGCGATTCCCACAACGAGCACAAAGCCCCCGCAACCGACAAAGGCGAGTCGTCCCGAGATCGGATTCGGGATCAGGACCAGCAACGTGACGAATGTTCCGTACACGACACATAGCCACCCAATCACCGTTGACTGCCGGCTGTCGTTCGCGGCGCCGGCTCCTTCTTCACGCGCGAAATCAACGGGCGTGTTGAGACGGACGAAGAAAGTCTCGATGTCTGCGCGGTAAGCGAGCGACGTGCGGGACCAGAAAATTTTCGTGCCGAGAAACCACGCGGTGCCGAGAACGACGTTGCCAAAAAATCCGCTTGCCTGGACCCAGTACTCGGACGTCGATGCGTCGAGCGGACCGTTTAAGCCGAAAACGCTCGCAGCCCATTCCGGCGAAAACCACTCGCCGATCAAAAGCGATCCGCAGAAGCCAACCAGAACCGTGCTCCAAGCCGACCAGGGAGGCGTGTTACGTACGACCAATCCAAGTACGAGCGGCACGATAACCGGAGTGGCAATTAGGATGCTGACGCGCTGCATCAGTAGAAACAGACCCACGCCCCGCAACCGGCTCATCTCGAGCGCCACCAGAATCACGATGGCACCGAGCACCACCGTGGCCAATTTCCCGACCGAGAGGAGACGTGCATCGGAGCCAGCTGGACAAAAGTGAGGCTGAAAAAAATTCTTAACGAAGACGCCGGCGTTCTTGTTTAGGCCGGCGTCCATCGAGGACATCGTGGCGGCGAAAATTCCGCTGACGAGCAAACCCATCATACCGGCGGGGAGAACCTCGCGCGAGATCGCGATGAACGCGGCCTCTCCGGGATTGCGCAGTTGCGGAAACATGGCGCCGAGATGGGGAAAGAGAATTTTCGCAGCCATCGGCGGGACGAACCAGATGACGATGCCGAAGAGAAACAAGCCGGCACACAAATAACCGGCCCAACGTGCGTGCTGGCTGTCTTTCACCGCCAAGTAGCGGCTCGCATCCAGAAGATTGTTCGCAACGCTGATCTGTTTGAGCAGCATCGCCAGGCACCACAGGCCGAGAAATTCGCTGGAAAAAGCCCGTCCAAAATCGAGATGACCCGCTGGTAGCCGGGCAAAAAAATCATGAAGGCCACCGACACGCGCGACGGCCAGCAACGTCACCGCCAAACAGACGGGCATGAGAATTAGCACCTGGATGAAATCGCTGGCGAGCACCGCCCAGCTGCCGCCGATCAAGGCCATGAACAGCACCACGGTTCCGGTCACGATGATCGTGAGGGTGAGATCGATGCCGAATACGGCGGAAAAAAATACGCCGAGGGCGTTGAGCCATACTCCGGCCTGCAACGTGCCGAGCGGGATTTGCAGCCACGTAAAAACCTGCTCGCTGGAACGGCCGAAACGGTGGCGGATTGCCTCGACGCTCGTCACCACGCGCAACTGGCGAAAGCGCGGCGCAAAATAGAGTGCGCTAATCAGGAACCCGATCGCATTGCCGAAATAGATGATGGCGACCGGCCAGCCATCGGCGTACGCCGCAGAGGCCGCGCCCGTGAAGGTCCAAGCGCTGAAGGTTACCATGAACGCGGAGCCGCCGACCATCCACCACAACGCCTTGCCGCCGCCGCGGAAATAGTCGCTCACATTGTGCACGAAGCGGCGGAAGACCCAGCTCACTGTCACCATGAAGGCAAAGTAGAACACCAACACCGCGGTGTCGTAGGAAGTCATGCAAGAAAGTGAGCGCGAGCGGCGGGGTGTTAGTCGAGAGTGGGGGTGAGGTAGCGAAGAAGCAGAAACAGTGTATGTAATTTATTCATCGAGGCGAGCCGCGCTGAAAATCATCGAGCCAGTTACATGCTTAAGCTTGTTTGTTAAGGATGTAACTTTTCCGAACCTTTCTGGAGCACGCCCACCGGAGCATGGTTGGCGCCGACCCCTACTGGGAGCGCTCATTTCGGCGCTCGTTCTAACCCGACAACCTGCCCCTATGAAAACATCAAGCCTGCGTTGCGCGGTGGCTCCAGCCACCGCTTTTGTCTCGACCGCTTCGTCCTCTGCGCAAAGCGCAGTTGTTACACATCTCCCCGGACAAATCATCGGCCGTTTTTTTGCCGCCGCCGCGTTCGCAGTTTTCGCTCTATTCGCGACGTTGCCCGTTTCTGCTCAACAGCCAGGAACCGGCGCGATTGAAGGCCGCGTGCAAAACGTGGCGACCGGCGCGAATCTCAACAATGCCCGGGTCTCCATCAAGGGCACGAACCGCTTGACGTTTACCGATGACGCGGGCCGTTTCCGGCTCGATGGCGTGCCCGCCGGGCCGACGACGCTCCGCGTATTTTTCACCGGCCTCGATGAACAGGAGGTCGCGGTCGATGTCGCGCCCGGCGAAGTCGCCCAACAGGAAATCAGCCTCTCGAGCAAAGCACGTTATGGCGAAAACGCCGACAAGGTGGTGCTCGATCCGTACGTGGTGCAGTCCACGAGGGAAACCAATGCCGCCTCCATCGCGGTGAACGAGCAGCGGTTCAGCGCCAATATCAAAAGCGTCGTTTCCGCGGACGAGTTCGGCACGATCGTCGATAAGAATCCGGGCGAGCTGCTCAAATGGCTGCCGGGTGTCGATGTGGAATACTTCGCCAACAACATTGTTGGCGTGAGCGTCCGCGGCCTGGGCTCGAACAGCACGGAAGTTAATTTTGACGGCATGCCCGTGGCCAGTGCGAACGCCGAGGGCGTGGGCCGAAGCTTCGAGGTTCAGTTCGCCTCCGCCTCGGACATCGCGCGCGTCGAGATTCGCAAGCTGCCTTTGCCGGAGGACAGCGCCAATGCGTTGGGCGGCTCGATCAACATGATTCGCCGCTCTGCTTTCGAATTCAACCGGCGCAAGATCGATTATGTCGCGGGTTTCACCTCCGATGGCGAGGAGCTGACGCTCAAAAAAATGGATGGGCCGAAAGACCGGCTGCGCAATCGCTGGCGGCCAAACTGGGAGTTGAAGTGGACGGAACCCGTCACGAAAAATTTCGGGTTCGCCTTCACCCTCGGCCAAAACAACTCGATTACCAACACGCATTGGTCGCTGCCCGGTTGGAATCGCGGCTCGACCGCAAACAACACGGCAGCCGCAGCGGCCATCGCCGCCGGCCAACCGTACACGCACCCGAGTATGTATACGCCGGCGATGTCAAATGCGCTGAATCACGACGCACCGCTGATGCAGGGTAAGGATTACGCCAGCGTGCGGATCGACTGGCGTCCAGTATCGGAGTTGACGCTCTCTTATTCGCTCGCGGGTTCGCGAGGTTGGAAACAGGTCGCCGATGACATCCGCTATCGGTGGAACATGGCCCAGACCGGCTCCGGCGACCCTGCGACTTACAACGACGAATTCACCACCGTTGGCCGCACGGGCGGCGGCGGCATCTATCACGATAATCCGTTGTGGCGCGATGTCCTGGCGCCGACCGTCACGAATACGTTTGAGGCGCGCTGGCGCAAGGGCCCCTGGACGGCGCGCGCCGCCGCCGCTCGGCGATGAGATCGGCGCGGCCGGCGGGAACAAAGAACCCGTCGCGATGTTCGATGATGTCGCGCAGCAGCTCGCTGCCGTCGTAGACCGCGAGGATCTCCAGA
>DAITQE010000059.1:0-389 GCA_036833235.1 Opitutus sp. | reverse complement strand
ACCTGGCGCTGGGTGTGATTCTCCTGGTACACGGCGCCGCCGCCGACATTTCCTATTCGAGTTACAAATACGCCGACATGTCGCACGGGTTTTTTAACAGCACGAGCGTGAATAACGTCAGCGGTCTGCCGAATATCGGGCACACCGGAGTTGGCGCTGGCTCGGCCAATCCGGTCCCGATCACGATCACGTTCGCCGATCAGGACTATTGGGGGCCGAAAACCATCACGGCGTCCGCGTCCGCGGATGCCGTAGGGTGATCGGCGATGACCACCCTGGTGCGGTCCGCCGCTGTGCAGCGGGTGGGCGGCCGAGTCATCGCCGCCTTCGCCGCGGTCTACGTCATCTGGGGCTCGACGTACCTGTTCATCAGGATCGCCGTGCAGACC
>DAITQE010000058.1:0-10865 GCA_036833235.1 Opitutus sp. | reverse complement strand
ATCCTGATCGTTGACGATCAGGATGCCAATGTCTCCCTGCTGGAGCAAACGTTGCGCAATGCTGGCTACGTTTCCATAGCGTCTACGATGGATCCGCGCGAGGTCTGCGAACTTCACCGTATGAACCGTTACGGCTTGATCCTGCTCGATCTTGTGATGCCCGGCATGGACGGATTCCAAGTGATGGAGGGACTGAAGGAAATCGAAACCGACGGCTATCTTCCTGTTCTCGTGATAACCGCCCAACCGGGGCACAAGCTGCGCGCGCTGAAAGCCGGAGCGAAGGATTTCGTCAGCAAACCGTTCGATCTCGGAGAGGTATTGATCCGAGTTCATAACATGCTCGAAGTCCGCCTGCTGCACTTGGGAATCAAGAGACTCTTCAATCAACTCGTCGCGGACGACGCTCTCCTGAAAAAGGAAATCAGCGAGCGCAAACAGATCGAGGAAGCGTTGCACCGCACCCAAGCGCAATTGTCCGTCCACGTCGGACAACTCGAAGGACTGGTGGTGGAGCGCACTTCGGAATTGACTGCGACGAACAAGCAGTTGGAAGCCTCCGTCTCTTCCATCCGAAAGGCCAGCGAGGAGCATCAAGCACTTTTTTTTGAGTCGAATATCATGCGGGGAAAACTCAGTCAACTGACCCGTCAGATCATTATGGGCCAAGAGGAGCTGCGAAAGGAGATCAGCCGTGAACTGCATGACGAGGTCGTGCAAACGCTGGTCGCCATTAACATCGAGTTGTCGGCCCTGGGCAAAGGAGCCTCCGTGGGCGCGCATATCATGAAGAAGATTGCACGCACCCAGCGGCTGGTAGCAAAAACCGTGATCGAGGTTCACCGATTCGCTCGCGAACTGCGGCCGGCGGTGCTGGACGACTTCGGTCTGATCCCGGCACTCCATGCGTATAATAAAAGCCTGGCTGAACGAAAAAAAATCAAAATTCGCATGACGGCCTTCGGCGGGGTTGAGGCATTGGGCGACAATGAGCGAACCATGCTATTCCGCGTGGCGCAGGAAGCACTCACCAACGTCGTGCGCCATGCGCGTGCCACTGAGGTCAAGATGAACATTAGTAAGATTTCGGGTGCGATCCGGATGGAGATTAGTGACAACGGGAGGTCATTTCTCGTCGAGAAAATCGTTTCGGACAAAAACCCCAAACGCCTGGGCCTGGTTGGCATGAAAGAACGTGTTGAAATGGTCGGCGGAAGGCTGACCATCGAATCCGTGCGCGGCGAGGGCACGACTGTGCGCGTCGAAATTCCATTCGCCCGAAGTGAATCACAGTCTTGCGGGCCGAAGACTAATCTCATCTCCGGCTTCGGAGTCCCGAAAGGCGGATGATGACCGCGGTGAACGGAACTCCCGGCATCGAACTCGCCCGCGCTACTCTGCCGACGATTAAGCCGGATGGTCAGAGCACATAACGCAGAACAAATGCCATGATCAGTCGAGAGGACATCCTTCGGGCCCGTATCCTGATCGTTGACGATCAGGATGCCAATGTCTCCCTGCTGGAGCAAACGTTGCACGATGCTGGCTACGTTTCCATAACGTCTACGATGGATCCGCGCGAGGTCTGCGAACTTCACCGCAAGAACCGCTACGACTTGATCCTGCTCGATCTTCGGATGCCCGGCATGGACGGATTCCAAGTGATGGAGAACCTGAAGGAAATCGAAACCGACGGTTATCTTCCTGTTCTCGTGATAACCGCCCTACCGGGGCACAAGCTCCGCGCGCTGAAAGCCGGGGCGAAGGATTTCGTCAGCAAACCGTTCGATCTCGGGGAGGTATTGATCCGAGTTTACAACATGCTCGAAATCCGCCTGCTGCACCTGGAAACCAAAAGACTCTATGATCAACTCGGCGCGAAACACGCCCTCCTGCAAGAGGAAATTAGCGAGCGCAAAATAGCGGATGAGGCAATGCGCGCGAACTTCGAGCGTCTCCGTTTCATGGCCGAATCGATGCCCCAGAAAATCTTCACCGCCAAATGCAATGGCGACATCGATTACTTCAACCGGGCATGGATTGAGTTCACCGGCCTGACCTTCGAGCAGATAAAAGATTGGGGTTGGATACAATTCATTCATCCCGATGACGTGGGGGAAACCCTCCGGCGCTGGAAACATTCGATTGAGTCGTACGACGATTTTCAGTTGGAACATCGCGTCCGACGCAAGGACGGCGTGTATCGCTGGCACCTGGGCCGCGCCCACGCCCTGCGCGACGCTAGAGGAAACGGGCTGATGTGGATCGGTTTCACTACTGACGTCGACGATGCGCGAAGCGCGTTGGAGGAGATCACACGCAGTGGCCGCGCCAAAGACTATTTTCTCGCCGCGCTCTCGCACGAGTTGCGCACGCCGCTCACGCCCGTATTGATGATGGCTGCCGCCCTCCGCGAAGACGAGCGGCTCCCTCTCGACGTACGTGAGCAGCTCGGCATGATCGAGCGGAATATCGGCCTTGAAGCGCACCTCATCAACGACCTGCTCGACCTGACCAAGATTTCGCACGGCAAACTTCCGCTCCGCGCCGAATCGTGCGACGCGCACCACCTCATCGATTGCGCCATCGAAATCGAGCGGGAAGACGCCCGCGCCAAGGGAATCTCCATCGAGCGCACCTTAACCGCGCAACATAGCCAGCTCATGGTCGATCCCACCCGCTTCCAGCAAGTCATCTGGAACCTGATTCGCAACGCCGTGAAATTCACCCCAGGAGGCGGCAGGGTTTCCATCGACACACGCAACGAGAAAACTGCCAAAGGTGAGACGTGGCTGCGGATCGAGGTTGTCGATTCGGGCATCGGCATCGACCCGGCGAAACTCGAACAGATTTTCCTCCCGTTCGACCAAGGCGACCACACAGGCGACCATTGCTTCGGCGGTGTCGGCCTCGGCTTGGCCATCGCGCGCGCAGTGGTCGATATGCACGGCGGCCGGATCAGCGCCCAAAGTGCGGGGCTGAATTGCGGAGCCACTTTTGTCGTCGAGCTGTCCGGGGTCATCGATTCGGCCGCGCCGTTCTCCGCCGCGGTGTCGGCCGCTGCCTCGAATTTGCGGACGGTCGCGCCACTTCGCTTGCTTGTGGTAGACGATCACAAAAGCACCCTCCAGGCCCTCTCCCGCATACTCCAACGCGACGGGCACCGCGTCGTCACTGCTGCGACCATCGCCGAAGCGCTGGCCGCAGCCGACGCGGATAAGTTCGACCTCGTCATTTCTGACCTCGGCCTGCCCGACGGCACCGGCACCGAGTTGATGGAAAAATTGCGGGCCAGATACGGTCTGCGCGGGATCGCGTTGACCGGTTATGGCACGGAGGAAGACATCGCCCGCACCCGCGACGCCGGCTTCATCACGCACTTGGTCAAGCCGGTCTCTATCGCCGAACTTCGGCGTGTCATAGCTTCGCTCGCACCTTCCCAGAATTGAGGGTCCAAACATCAAACGCTTTGCACGCGTCGGAGATGCGCGTTTGGACGAGCCGTTTGCCCGGACCCACACAGTGCAGCACGAAACCGGCGATCATGCGTCGGTGGTCAAATTCATCGACCGGCTCTTCGATCTCGTTCCCCTCGCGGAATTCCCGGACGAAAAACAGGCGCGCGAAATTGGCCGCGAACGCTATGGCCAGCCGGATCTCGGACCAGCCGGCGGCTCACTGCACCGCTCGCCCATGCCCGCCCTTCAGCACGATCGCGGCTTACTCGATCGCGTCGCGTAGCGCCTGTTCATCCAAAATTCCGGCCCGCTTCGTGCGTCGGACTTTGGGTGAGCGCGGCGATCGCGCAGCCACGCGTGGTGAATGCGAGAATGATGCAGAGAAAGTTCATGAGCATCACGGGAGCCGTGATCAGATCGAGGGCCCCCGGGACTATTTTGGCAGCGAACGACTATTTCTTTCCTGGCTCGTCCGCCTTGCGTTCCCTTTCGGTTTCCGCGTAGTCGGTGTCCAGGACCTTGCCATTGCCGGCATCGATTTCGACCTCGGTGATTTTGCGATCGGTGCCGACGATTTCGAACGAATACATCAGGTTCCCGTCCTCCACTTCGAGTTCGGCCTTGATGACGCTGCCTGGAACCTTGGCCAGCGCAACGCCGAGAGCCTGTTGAAACGAAATTTTGGCCATCGCAGGCAGATCGACGGGAGCGACTTTTCCCGCTGGCAGGATAGAACCGATCGGAGCGGCTTTCTCTTCCTTGGCGGCGAGCACGACGGTGGTACCAATCGCCCAGGCGGCGATTCCGGAGGCAACGAGCAGGATGCGAAACGATTTTTTCATTGGAGGGACAATAGCGCCTGCGGAATTGCAGACGATACGCCGTCCATTGCACCCGCTGACGATGACCACAACATTACTCCGCGAAAGAAAAACACCTCACATGAGCGCAAGCAGGAAGGTCGCGAGATGGGAGTTCACACCTTCGACGCCGGCTTTGGCGAGAATGCAGTGGCGCCGGCGAAAAACGCCGCGAGCAGGGCCCGCGTGAGCGCAATCCATGCGCCACGGAAATCGCCGCAGCTCGCAACCGCAACGCGAGCGTGCGTGCGTTCCACAGCGGAACCGTTGTTATTTTCGGCCCCTCGCCTCGGCAAATTCGGTGATGAAATTCTTCATCCAGAACTGCCCCCAAGCCAGACCGTGTTGTTTGGCCTCCTTCAGCGCTGCTTCTCCAGTCCAGCCGTCATGCGCGATGCGATAGCAGGCGACGACCGTGCCGGTCCGATCGGCCCCGCGCTCGCAATGCACGAAAACCGGCGGCGGCAAGGTCTCGATCAACGAATGCACCTGCGCGATTTGCGCTTCAGTAGGACGGCGCACGCCGTGAAGCGGAACGTTCACGTAATTCATGCCGCTGGCCCGCACCGCCTCCTGCTCCTCCGGCCAGAGATCGCCAGGCATACGCAGATTGATCACGCTTTTTATTCCCATCCCGGCGAGCGCGCGCACGCCCGTGGCGTCCGGTTGAGCTCCACGGTAAAGTCGTTCGTTCACCCGGTGAAAATTCCGCAGCCCAGCCAACGGAATACTGCTCGGCGGGACCGCGCACGCGGCGAGCAATGCAACTCCGATCCATAAAAACCACGATCTCATCGCATGGCGCGCTAAACTCATGCGGCCGTGGAAGGTTCAGCCGCTGCCGGCGGGTCTTGGATGACGGCGGAGCCTGCCGGACCCGTCAGTGTGAAGACAAGCCGACCCTGCCCGTCGAACGCGGCGGTCAAGGTCCAGTTCATTGCCTTGGCAAACGCCCGCGCCAGCGAAAGTCCAAGGCCCAGGTGCAAGCCGCCGCTGCGTGACGCCTCCTTGCGCCAGAAGCGGTCGAACAGCTTCGGCAAATCGTCGCCGCCGAGATCGTTTGTGGTGTTGGCAATCGATACGACCGCACGTCCAATATCCTCCTGCCGGACGGTCACACAAATGTCGCCGCCAGTCGGCGTGTACTCGACCGCATTCTCGCAGAGGTTTGTGATGACCGAGCGCAGCAACGCGGGATCCGCAAACCCATCGGAAGCTGCGAGACTGACCGAAACATTCAACTCCCGTTCCGACGCGCGCGCTGCAAACGTTCCCCAGATCGATTCAACCAATGACACCAGTGGTATCCGTTCCGGCTTCAAAGCGAGCTGGCCCTGCTCGCGGCGGGCGAGCGCCAGGATATGGGTGACGATCCGCTCCATCTGCTGCGCGATGGCGAGTGTATCCTGATCGAGCTCTGGATCGCGAGTGTCAGGCCACTTGAGCGCGCATTCCGCCATGCTGCGCAACTCCGCGAGCGGCGTCCGCAGTTCGTGGGCGAGATCGGCGCTAAAGCGCCGCTCGCGATCAAACGACTGCTCCAGCCGGCCAAGCAGATCGTTCAGCCGCTGCGCGATGGGCTGCAATTCCGCCGGCAGTTCGACGAGGGCGAAACGGATCGCGAGCGAATCCGCATCGATGTGGTTCGCCTGCTCTGCGAGATGGGCGAGCGGCTTTAGACCACGCCGCAGCACGCGAGGAATCACCCATAGCGTCACACCGATCAGCAAGACGCTAAAACCGCTGGCAAACCCCAGCAGCTGCCACAGGGTTTCGTCGAGTTCTTCGCGGTCAGAGGCGACGACAAGTTGAACGTCGCGGGAGCTGGCACGCCCGTCCGACCCGGCAGATTTGGGTTTGAACGCAAACCCGAGAGCGCGACCGGGGCGTCCATTCGGCAGTTCGATATCCCATTCCGCGGGTCGCTCTATTTTGCCCGTGCGTCGCGGGAGGTTTTTGCCTTTAGTCAAAGACTCGGAGCGGGCAATCTCGTCACCATCGGAATTCCAAACCTGAAAATAATCTCGCGGCTTGTGATCGTCGAAACCGCGCATGAAGTGGTCCGTGAACTCAACGCGCACACCGTCGCTCGTCGGCACGGTGAGCGTGGTGATGGCGAACGCCTTGGCTCGCATCGCGCGGTCGAACTGATCAGTGGCGGCGTCGCGGGCAGCAAAATAGAGCGCCCACAGACCACCCCCGAGGAGGATGAGCACCGCGCCGAGGATCTCGCGAGTGAGCTGGCGGCGGATCGAGATCATGAGGGCGCGGCGACCGCATGTATATCGTCGAGCATGTAGCCGAGTCCGCGGCGCGTGTGAATCAAGGGAACCGTGCTGCCAGCGCCAATTTTCTTGCGCAGACTGCACACGGCTGAATCGACTACATTGCTCATGGGATCGACATTGCCGTTGTAGATATGATCTTCGATTTCCGCCCGGGAGACGATGTGGGCGCGGCGGCGCGCGAGGTATTCGAGCAAAAGGTATTCGCGCGCGGTGAGTTCGACGGATTGTCCCGCCCGGCGGACAGTGCGCGCGACGGTGTCGATTTCGAGGTCGGCGATTTGCAGACTGGGTTGCTTCCCCCCATAGGCCCGGCGACAGAGCGCTTCCACGCGTGCGAGCAATTCTTCCAGTGCGAATGGTTTCACCAAATAATCGTCCGCACCAGCGCGTAGACCCTGCACGCGATCAGCCACCGTATCACGCGCGGTCAGGAGCAGCACGTGGACCTGATTGCCCTGTCGCCGCAACTCTGCCAGCACGGACAGGCCGTCACGCTTCGGCAGCATGATGTCGAGAACCACGAGATCATAGACGTCTGTCTGCGCCAGCCAAAGTCCTTCCTCGCCATCGCTGGCCGCATCCACGGCATAATTGGATCTGCGCAAGGCCATCACCAGCGTCCGCTGTAATCGGACCGAATCTTCAACGATCAGGACGCGCATGGGATTTGGAGTCTGGGAAACGAAACCGCAGACCAACCGAGTATAGACCAGCGCACATTACCGCAAGATGACGAAACGGGAAATCTTTCGCGCCACCCGCGAATTGAGCCAGTTTTCTCGTCGGCATAAGGTTGTGGTAATGTTTTCCCGCTATGATGCCGAGTCATGCTCGTCGTCGAAACGAAAGGAAGCCCCCGCCGTGATCTGTTTTCGTAAACATCCCCGGAGCAAGCTCCGGGGCATTTTCAAAGCCCCGATGCACTTCAGAATGCAGACTGGTCCGGGGAGCGCACGCGTCCCGCGTGCTGTACTCGGCGTCTCGCCGAGTACGGTTCGGTTGGCTCGGGCGGGACGCCCAAGCCGGCACGCGAGACGCGTGCGCTCCCCGGACCAACGCAAACCAAGCCGAAGCAAGCTTCGGGGTATTGGACCCCAAAACGAATGAAACGCATTCTTAAAATTTCGATGGCGGCGGCCATCGCCGTCGCGGTTCTGGGAGCCGGCATCTGGTGGCGGCACGCGCGGAGCAGTTCCCAAGTGTCATTCCGCACAGCGGCGGTGAAGCGCGGCGACGTGGAGACCACCATCAACGCCAGCGGAACCATCGAGCCGATGGAAGTGGTGGACATCGGCGCGCAGGTGGCTGGCCGTATCAAATCTTTCGGCACGGACATTAAAGGCAAAACGGTTGATTATGGTTCGGTGGTTGAGCAGGGAGCCGTGTTGGTGAAAATTGACGACTCGGTTTATGCCGCCGACCTCGCCGTGGCCAGGGCACAGGTGGGACAGGCTGCGGCGGGCGAATTGAGCGCCGCTGCCAGCCTCGAGCAGATGAAGGCAAAACTGATCCAGGCCGAAGCGCAATGGAAGCGGATGCAGGAGTTATTCGGTTCCAAACTGATCTCGCCGGTGGATCATGACACCGCCAAGGCGAACTATGAGGTGGCCAAGTCCGATGTCTCCGTTGCCGAGGCCGGGGTCGCCCAAGCCAAAGCGAGCGCGGTGCAAGCGCAGGCGGGTCTCGACAAGGCTCAGCGGAACCTGGATTTCTGCGTCATTCAATCGCCCGTCAAGGGTGTCATCATTGATCGTCGCGTGAACATCGGCCAGACCGTTGTGGCCAGTCTCAACGCGCCGAGCCTGTTCCTCATCGCCAGAGATTTGACGAAGATGCAAATCTGGGCGTCGGTCAACGAAGCGGACGTGGGGCGCATCACAGTCGGTGCGCCGGTCACGTTCTCCTGCGCGGGTTTTCCGGGCCGGCAATTCGAGGGCTCCGTCGGCCAAGTGCGTCTCAACGCGACCATGACGCAGAACATCGTGATCTACACCGTCGTGGTGAACACGGGAAATCCCGACAGCGTCCTGCTGCCGTATATGACGGCCAATGTGAATTTCCTCGTGCGAAAGGATAGCAACGTGCTGCGGGTGCCCAACGCCGCGTTGCACTGGTCGCCGTCATCGCTCGCGCAGATTGCGCCGGACGGGCGATCAAAGTTTGAGTCCGATCCACCAGCCGACGCTTCCGCCGGCAATTCTCCCACGGCGAACACGAAGGAAAATCACGACGTCATCTGGTTGAAGGATGGCGACTACGTCCGACCCGTTGAGGTGACGACCGGCGCGACGGATGGCGTGAACACGGCGGTCACCGGCGATAATTTGCAGGAGGGCGCGGAAGTCGTCATCGGCGAGAGCACTGGCACTTCGGAAGCCGCCCCCAGCAATCCGTTCCTGCCGTCAAGACGCCGGCGGTGAAGAGATGGAAAGCCCCAGCGAACCGCGATTGGACATGGAACTCATCCGGCTCGACAACGTTCAAAAAATTTACGAGCGCGGCGACCTTGAGATTCCCGTTCTCCAAGGCGTTTCGATCAAGATCGAGCGCGGTGAGTTGATTGCGTTGGTCGGGGCCAGCGGTTCGGGAAAGAGCACCTTGATGAACATCCTGGGCTGTCTCGACCGCCCCACGTCGGGAAAATACTGGCTGGACGGACAGGACATTTCTTCGCTGACGGCGGAGGAGCGCGCCGTGGTGCGGAACTCCAAAATCGGTTTCGTCTTTCAGAATTTCAATCTGCTTCCCCGGGCCAGCGCGCTGCAAAACGTGCTGATGCCGCTGAACTACACCGCCGCCCATCTATCCGACAAGGTGTGCCGCGAGCGCGCCGAGGCAATGCTGCGGTTGGTTGGCCTGGGCGAGCGGATGGATCACCAGCCTTCGCAACTTTCCGGCGGCCAGCAACAGCGCGTGGCAATTGCCCGCGCGCTGATCAACCGTCCGCCGGTGATATTTGCCGACGAGCCGACCGGCAACCTCGATTCACGCACGGCCGAGGACGTGCTGCGGATATTTCAAAAGCTCAACGAAGAAGAGGGAATCACCATCATCATCGTCACCCACGATGAGAACGTGGCCCGGCACACCAAGCGGGTTATCCGCATAAAGGACGGCGTGATTGTGGAAGAAGGTTCGCCGCAGAAAACGCCGGGAGCCGGGTTTCCCCAAGTCGCCGCAACGGCCGCGCCGTTGCCGGCCGATGCGGTGACGGGTTGGGATGCTCTGAAGACAGGTTATCGCACCGCCCGACTGGCTTTACATGCGTTGCGCCGGAATGTGATGCGGTCGGTGCTGACCTGCCTGGGCATCATCATCGGTATCGCGGCCGTCATCGCCATGATGGAGATCGGCCGCGGTTCCTCTCACTCCATCGAGCAGACCATCGCCAGCCTCGGCGCGAACGTCATACAGATGGACCCCGCGCACATCACTATTGCCGGCATCAATTCAGGCGCGGGCGGGCGGCCGACCATGACGCCGATGGACGCGGATGCCGTCCGGCAAAATTGCAGCGCCATCAAATGGGTCGCCCCCAGCGTGGACTGCCATGTCCAGATCATTTATGGCAATCGCAACTGGAATCCGGGCCGCATCCTTGGCACGACACCGGAATATCTGCTCATCCGCCAATGGTCGGTGGTCGAGGGCGAATCGTTCACGGACGATGACGTCCGCGGCGTCGCCGCCGTCTGCGTCATCGGGCAGACCATCGTCAAGGAATTGTTCGGCGGCCAATCTCCCGTCGGCAAGGAAATCCGCGTCAAAGACGTCAGCATGAGGGTCGTCGGCGTCTTGAGCCGGAAAGGGCCGAACATGATGGGGCAGGACCAAGACGACTTCCTCGCCGCTCCGTGGACCACGATCAAGTTTCGGGTGAACGGTGTCCGGCAAACCAGCCAGTCCAGCGGTGCCGCGGACGCAACCAGCGGGGTCAATACGCTCAACCAACTTTACCCGAATAAATCCGTGCAGCTCTACCCGCAAGCCTCTGCGATGCAGGCTGCCGATACGCCGCAAATCACGCAATTCTCGGACATCAACGACATTTGGATGTCCGCCGACACCGTGGCGGACATTCCCGTTGCGGTCGGCCAGCTCACCGCTCTGATGCGCGAACGGCATCATATTCAACCCGGCGCGATTGATGATTTTCGCATTCATAACCTGACGGAAATCTCGCAGGCGCTCGCCTCCACCAGCCGCGTGATGACCAACCTTCTGCTCATCGTGGCGCTAATTTCCCTGGTCGTCGGCGG
>DAITQE010000057.1:4576-10924 GCA_036833235.1 Opitutus sp. | reverse complement strand
TCGACAGCAAGACGTCCGCGGAGGTAATGGGCGTTTTTCAAAAACTCAATGACGACGGCATCACGATCGTCATGGTCACGCACGAGTTCGACATCGCGCATTACTGCAAACGCAACCTCGTTATGCGCGACGGCCGAGTTGTTGGGGACACCCAGGTCACCAATCGCAGTATCTCCGCCGTCGAAATCCAAAAATTGCTCGCCGCCGAAGCCGACGCCAAGCTCATCAGCCACAACTGACCGCCATGCGTTTCGGATCTACCATCATCGTCGCGCTCCGCGCCCTCCGCCGCAACAAGCTTCGCTCCATGCTGACTGCCCTCGGCATCATCATCGGTGTCGGCGCGGTCATCGCCATGGTCAGCATCGGCAACGGCGCCAAATCACAGGTCGAGGCTCAGGTCGCCAGCCTCGGCCAGAATGTCATCACGATTTTCTCGGGCAGCTTTACCGGCGGCGCCATGCGGGGCGGCTGGGGTAGCGCCCCCTCGCTGAAAGTCGAGGATGCCGACGCCATTGCCGCCGAGGTTTCGAATATCGTTGGAGTCAGCCCTGAGGTGCGCGACCGCAATCAGGTTCTCGCGAACGGCCTCAACTGGAACACGCTCGTAAATGGCGAATCGCCGGATTACCCGGAAATCCGCAGCTGGAAAATCGCCAGCGGCGCGATGTTCACCGACCAGGATGTCCGCAGCGTTGCGAAAGTCGCTGTCATCGGAAAAACGGTGGCTGATCAACTTTTCCCCAACGAAGACCCTGTCGGCCAGACGATTCGAATTCGCAATATTCCGTTCAGGATCGTCGGCCAGCTCGCATCGAAGGGATTTAATCTATTCGGCCAGGATCAGGACGACGTCGTGATCGTTCCGTACACCAGTCACATGAAGCGGCTGTCCCGCCGCACGAACGTCTCTTCCATCCTGGTGCAGGCTGTGAGTGCCGACAAGATCGATCGGGTTCAGCAGGAAATCACCGACGTGCTGACGCAGCGCCGCAAGAGCAAAGAGCCCGACTTCACTGTCCGCAACCAGGTCGAACTCGCGCAAGCGGCCACCGCGACAACCAAAACCATGACGCTCCTCCTTGGCGCCATCGCTGGCGTGTCGCTCATCGTCGGCGGTATCGGGATCATGAATATCATGCTCGTGTCCGTCACCGAGCGAACGCGGGAAATCGGCATCCGTCTCGCGGTCGGCGCGCACGGCCGCGATGTGCTGCTCCAATTCTTGATCGAGTCGGTCATCCTCAGCTCGATCGGCGGCCTGCTTGGAATTCTGATTGGCATCGGCTCGTCCCAGCTCATCTCCTCGCTCAACGGCTGGCCGGTGCTGGTCTCGACGACGTCGGTCGTCGTGGCTTTCTTTTTCAGTGCCGCCGTCGGCATGTTTTTCGGATTTTATCCGGCAAGGAAAGCCGCCCAGCTCGATCCAATCGACGCATTGCGGTACGAATAGCGCCATCGGCGCACAGCTGCGTGTTGGACCGTAATTTGTAGGCCGCGAGCTTGCTCGCGCTCAAACCGCGCCGGCAAGCTGGCGGCCTACAAGTAACGATTCCAACCCAAAGATCTTGTACGTGGTACGTGATGGAAGACCGACTCGCAAACCGGCGAGAATTGGCGCTCTCCTTGCTACACATCTGGAACTGCGCATCTTGCCGGCAATTTTCAAACATTCGGCGACGAACTTCTCTCCTCATGAAACTGCACGCACGCTTCAGTTGGCTATTGAGTCTCCTCACGGCGCTGTCCGTTGCACTCCCGGTGGCGAAAGCCGTTCCCGCCGCCGTGGTCGCAGCGAGAGAGATGCTGTACGTTACCATTGCGATCGCGGACCCGGTGGCATTCGCCCAGCATCGTTACGCGCTGACAACTGGCGCTGAATTGTACCTTGCCACGTTGAGGCAAAAAGCGGCCGAGGAGGCGCGTGCTGCAAAATTCGATGGCACCGTAATCGTGCTGGATGAAGGCGCCAGTCCACCGGCAGGAGCGAACGTCCTTCGACTCACGTGGTCAGTGTCAGGCGTTGTTGCGGAGTATTTCGACGGAGCCCGGAGAACGTCCAAAACTTTTGGTGACGTGAGCGCCACGCCGGTCCGTTTTCATCCCAACTTCAATTCGATGCAGGGCGATCTCTTCCAAGCCTCTCGCGACGGTCGCAGCGATGCGACCGTGCGTGCCCGCGCTCAGATGGACCTCTTCCTCGCCCTCGCACGCGTCGCTGATGAAGTGCGTGCAAAACAGACGGCGTAACAGCCGCGCGGAGAGCCCGTCGGTAGATTGCGCGCTCGGAGCGCGAAAACTGGGCGGCGATTGTTTGCGCGGATCAAAGGGTAGGTTGCGTGCTTGCCGCGCAACGTTCGTCGCTCGGATTGGGTTCGTCGTGGACGAAATTGTTACGCGACGCACCCGTCACTGGCTCTGAGCTCTAGACTCTCGGCTAATTCTTGCCGCTACAGACGCGCGCCGGCCCCCGCCGCTTTCCCAGCCGCAGCCAACCACGCTTTGCGAATTGCCGCGTCTCGCTTCCGATCCGTGAGGAGTTCGAGCACCCGTACACCCGTCTCCGGCAACACGGTCGTCAGTTCAATGAAGTGCGACCAATCGCGCACGCACACGTGCGACACGCCATGCGCACCACACAGCTTCCCGAAATCCACCTCTTGCGGAGTCGCGAAAAACTCCTCGAACGGAGGATCGAAATTCGCGATCGGCAGGTGCTCGAAAATACCTCCACCGCGGTTGTTGATGAGCACGATGGTCAGCGATCCGCGCAGCTTTGGCCTAAGCAAGAAACCGTTCGAGTCGTGCAAGAGCGCGAGATCACCCGTGAGCACAACCGACGGCACTCCACCGTGCGCGAGTCCGAGCGCGGTCGAAAGCGTTCCGTCGATTCCGTTCGCGCCGCGATTGAAATAAATTTTTTTGGCCCGCCCATTGCTGGGCCAAAAATATTCCAGGTCGCGCACCGGCATACTGCTCGCGACGAACAACGGTGTGCCGAGGGGCAGGTTGCGCGCGAGCAGCCAGGATGCTTTCCCTTCGAACAGCCCGGACTCGTGCTCCATCGCGCTATCCAGCGACTTCCTCGCTTCCTTTTCCGCGTGCACCCATTGATCGAAATACGCGGAATCAACGATACGCTCGCCCGCAACTGCCAGCGTTTCGACCGGTGCGACGATTTGCCGCGTGCGGCCATGCAGCGCATCGCGATTCGCGGCTGATGGCGCCAAGAGCAAAATTTCCGCTCCCGCCGACTCGAGCCAGGCCCGCAGCACCTTGCTGGTGGGCCAGGCGCCGAGGCACAGAATCGTCCGGGGAACGAGATCACGCGCCAGTGTCGCGTCCCGCAAAATGGCATCGTAAGCCGAAACAACTCCGCTCGATTCGTCCGCATATCCGCGCAGCAACGACAGCGCGTCCGCCAGCACCGGCCAGCCAAGCGCGGTGGAAAGCTCGAGCACTTTCTTCGCATACGCCACCGGATCACTCGACGTCGCAGGCCCGGCGACGATCAGGCCACGCGCCGTTGTCGGCCGCTGCCAGATCGTCGCAGAGCTGACGATCGGTGTGGGCGTATCAAGATGCGAAAAAAAATCGTCCGCCATCGTCACGCCCGCCGTGCTGCCGTCCTCCATCGGAGTCAATGGATCACGAAACGGCGCGTTGAGATGAACCGGCCCGGTCGCCGGCGAAAGGGTGCGCTCAACCGCCATCGCCACCGTTTGCCGCAGGTACGAAAGGAGTGGCAACGTCGCTCCGGGCACCGCCAGCTCATGATAGAAATTCACGTGCGAGCCAAAAAGCTTCTGCTGGTCGATCGTCTGACCCGACGCACAATCCCTCATCTCGGGCGGACGGTCGGCCGTGATCACGAGCAGCGGCACACCGCTTTCCTGCGCTTCGATCACCGCCGGAAAATAGTTGGCGCCGGCTGTGCCGCTCGTGCACAGCAACACCACCGGACGGCGATACTGCTTTGCAAGCCCTAGCGCGAAAAACGCCGCTGAACGTTCGTCCAGCACCGAAATTGCCTCGATCGCCGGATGCCGCGCCAGCGCAAAGGTCAGGGGAGTTGAGCGTGAGCCCGGCGAAACCACCGCTTGCTTCACGCCCAAGCGCGCAAGCGTCTCCACGAGCACACTACCCCAGAGCGAATTCACATTTCTAAAATCGAGCATGACGTTTTAACCACGAACCCGAATCATCGGCATACCTCAATCAAACAAACTTGGAGCACAGGGGGCACAGCGCGGCCCTTGCCGCACCCAAAGCTCCGAGCCTCGGAATTTTGGCCATAAAAAAGCACAAAAATGCGCAAAAATCGGAGATCCGATTTTGTGCTTTTGGTGCCTTTTTGCGGCCATTCTGTCTTTCATTTGGCTGTGACCAAAGCCGTGGCAGGAAATTAGCGGAGTGAGCTGATTGGAATCATTTCTGCGCGGCAGGCTCGGTCGGCAAATTCGCCAGCGCGTATGCGACCAGCGAATCGATCTGCTCGTCGTCGAGTGAACCGCCTTCGTTTTTTGCGAACGCCGGCATCAACGTTCCTTCCTTGCCGTGCCGAATCCATTCGCTCCAAAACGCCGCGTCACGATGGACCGTCGGAACCTTAAGATCAGGCACCATCGTGGCGCGATGTTCGGCGCCATGGCAAATCAGGCAGGCGGCCGCGAAGAGTTCAGCGCCTGTTTTCCCCACCGTCGGCGCCACGTGACAGGATGCACAATCTCCCCGCAAGACCGCCTGACGATCGGCCTGCGCGAGCATCGTATTCATTTCCCGCTGCAGGGCGGGAGGCGTCGGAACTTGAACGTGCACCAGCAACGATTGTTCGCCGACGCTCGTCTGGACATAAATGGTTTTCGTCAAGATGCCCCGCCGGCTTCGGAGATCGACCCGCACCAGCAGTGTGTCCTCTGCGCCCGGCTGTAAAATCCACGGCGTCCGCGGAAAGCTCGCGACGGTACAGTGACACGATGTCGACGCTTCCTGAACTTCAACCGGACGGTCGGATGTGTTCTTCGCTTTGAACGGAATCTCGGCTTCCTCGTCGCCGGGTTTCGCTGAGTAACTTTTTTCCAACGCATCCCAGACCAAACCCGATGGATCCGCGCCTCGAACGACAACGGCCCCGAGCAGGAGCATCAAGGCCAGACGCAAGAATTGGAAGGGCGCGGATCTCATCAAGGAATGCAGATTCAAAACAACAGCCGGGCTCAATCGGCACGATACAAAAAAACAGATGTCCTCTGCGATTGGTCCGCTGGGAGCGCGGGCGTCCCCGCCCGCATCCGATCTCTGGGCGGGCGGAACGCCCGCGCTCCCAAAGCCGTTCCAGGCTGCTCAACCTCCAACGCCGTGCGGCTGCAACGCCTCGTGCATCGCTCTGAATTTCAGCTCTGTCTCGGCCAGCTCTTTCGCGGGCGACGAGCCAGCGACGATCCCGGCGCCCGCAAACATCGTGGCCGTTGATCCCTCCACCAATGCTGATCGCAGGCCCACGAAAAATTCTCCACCTCCGCGCGCGTTGAGCCAGCCGAGCGCGCCCGCATAAAGGCCGCGAGGAAACCCTTCCAATTCCCGGATACGCGCCACTGCCGCGTCGCGCGGCGAGCCTCCCACCGCCGGCGTCGGATGCAGCCGCGCCAGCACGTCGAGTAATCGGACCGACTCCGGCAGTGCGGCGGAAATCGGTGTCCGCAGGTGTTGGACGTTTGCGAGTTTCCTCAACAACGGCTCGGACGGGAAATCCAACTTCAGTTCCAAAGGCGCCAGCCGCCGGCAAATCGAATCGATTACCAGCTTGTGCTCGTACCGATCTTTTTCGCTCCGGAGCAGCGCCGAGCCCTCTTTCGCGTCCTCACTCGCGGTGGCACCGCGCGGCGCCGATCCCGCCAGCGCCTCTGTTTCAAACGCACCGCGACTAGCCCGCGCCAGCCGTTCAGGCGTCGCGCCGATAAAACTTTGTCCACGACCGTTCGCGATGGAGAACGCGTAGCAATCGGAGAATCGCTGCCGCAATCCATTCAACATCTCCAGCGGGTGAAACGGTTTCGCGCCGGTCAACACCTTCGCGCGCGCCAGCACGATTTTCCGAAACTCCCCCGCTTCGATACGCGCGATCGCACTCGCAACCGCCGCGCAAAAATCGCCACCCGCTTCGTGAAGAGTCGTCGTCTGATCGATCGATGGGGCACGGCCGTCCCACCCGTGATGATCAGCATTTCCCAACCCCACGGGCGGGACGCCCGTGCCACGCTCTTCAACGGTGACCGCGCGATAATCGAAATTTCTGAACTTCCCATGCGCCCGCCATACTCGCTCTGTCAGCGCCGCGAGATCCGCATT
>DAITQE010000057.1:4217-4566 GCA_036833235.1 Opitutus sp. | reverse complement strand
TCTCGCGAAACGGCTGGCCGTGTTGACCGTTGGCGCGCGCGACCTGCCACCGCGGCACGAAAACGCGCGCCGCCGGAAACGGTTCGCCCGCTTCAACCTCGTCGTGAAAAGAAAACGCCGTGAAAAAATGCGGCCCACCAAATGCCGCGTTCACATCGCCCACGGCAATGGTGTCAGCCAGCGTCTCGTCCATGAAGCGCTGCACCACCGCGAAACGCCCTGGCCCACTCGCCTCCGCCATGACGATCGCTTCAGCGCCGGCGATCGCCGTATCCAACAACGGATGCTCGGCGTAGAAATGAAGTTCGCGCGGCTCGAATATCGATTCGAGCACCGCCAGTGGATCGAG
>DAITQE010000057.1:0-4207 GCA_036833235.1 Opitutus sp. | reverse complement strand
GTCGAGCTCGACGAGCGCGTCCACCGCGATCGAAATACTCACGAGTTTAGGCCGCCCGTCGCGAACCGCCGCTCGATGACATTGATCGAGAAACGCTCGCAGCGCCTCAGGCGTGGCATTCGCGACCGGATCGAGCGGAAGAATCGTCATCTCTGTGAACGCTGTGTCAGAACTCTGTGGCCCAACGGTTTTCTTTGTGCCCCTAGCCTTTTTTTTCCGCCGCAGGCTTTTCCGGCCGCGGAAACAGTACCAGCGCTGTCGCCACCTTCGATCCGTTCAGTTTCGTACCCCACGCGAGTTCGTCCTTCCATTCCTTACCAGGCGTGTAGCCGAGCACCGCGTTGATTTTCGCCGTCGTACCCGGCGTGACGTGCTGGATCAACGCCACCGCCAGCCGCGGCGCCTCGGCCATCGTCGCGAGTGACGTCCGCAGTAATGCCTGATCAGATGCTTCCGTGGATTTTCCAAGTTTCCAGGGCGCACGCTTCTCGATGTACGCATTGGTCGCAGTCACAAACTGCATCGCGCGTTCGAGCGCGGTGTGAAATTGAAACTCTTCGTTCAGCGGAACGCACTCGGCGCGGGTTTTCGTCCACAACGCTTGCAACTCGCGCTCGGGCTCCTCGGTGATTTCCGCCGCTGGCAGCACGCCCGCCGCGAAGCGAGTCGTCATGTTCAGCGTGCGGTTCACGAGATTCCCGAGATTATTCGCCAGCTCGCTGTTGTAACGAACGAGAAACTGCTCGCGCGTAAAATCGCTGTCCTGGCCCACATTCATCTCGCGAATCAGGAAATAGCGGAACGCATCCACGCCGAATTCGTCAACGAGATCGAGCGGATTGAGCGCGTTGCCCGTGCTCTTGGACATCTTTGCCCCGCGCTGCAGCCACCAGCCATGCGCGATGATTCCGTGCGGCAGGGGAATCCCCGCCGCGTGCAGCATGATCGGCCAGTACACGGCGTGCGGCGGCACGAGAATATCCTTGCCGATCACGTGATAGGTCGCCGGCCACACGCCCGGCAAATCCGCGACCGCCGAGTAATAATTTAGCAATGCATCGAACCAGACGTACGTGACGTAGCTTTCATCGAACGGGAGGGGAATGCCCCATTCCAACCGCTCACGCGGACGCGAAATGCAAAGATCGTTCAGCGGCTCCTTCAGGAATTCGAGCACTTGCTTCTGCCTATAACGCGGGAAAATGAAATCCTCGTTCTTCGACAAAAACTCGATCAGCCAGTCCTGGTAGGCCCGAAGTTTGAAAAAATAATTCGATTCGGCGATCTCGGTGACTTCGCCGAAAAGCTCCGGCCACGAACCGTCGGGACTTCGATCTTTCTCCTGTAAAAACTGCTCCTGCCGGGTCGAGTAAAAACCCTTGTACTCCGCTTTGTAGATTTCGCCTTTGTCGAAGAGCTGCTGGAGCACTGCTCGCACAACCTTCTTGTGCCGCTCCTCGGTCGTCCGAATAAAATCATCGTTGGAAATCGCGAGTCGCGGCAGCAGCGCGCGAAATTCGGCGCTCACCTCATCGCAAAACTGCTGCGGAGGAATGCCACGTTGGCGCGCGCTCGCTTGAACTTTTTGTCCATGTTCATCGACGCCGGTCAAAAAATGCACCTTGTCACCCATCTGCCGCCGAAATCGGGCAATGACGTCCGTCAGCACCTTCTCATAGGCATGGCCCAGGTGTGGCGAACCGTTCACGTAATCGATGGCGGTCGTGATGTAGAAAGACTTCATGCGTAGGAAGGGTAACGAAACGTGCTCAGCAGAAATGTCGAAAGTTTTGCGGTCCGGCCGGTTTTTCGCCGGCTGCCGTTGCGATCGTTGGATCCGAGTGGCACGGGCGTCCCGCCCGTGGTCTTCATGGGCGGGAGGCCCATGCTACGTGGCTGCGAGCGTGAGCGGCTGCGTGAACACTCAAATTCCGGTTTGAACTGTAGGTTGCGCGCTTGCCGCGCGACGATTGTTCGCCTGCGACGAGTTGCGCGGCGAGCGCGCAACCTACACTGACCGCCAACGGCGTTTCACCAAAGCTTTGACGAGCCCCCATCGCTCCCGCAGCGTCATCGCCAACGCATGAATCTGCTGCCGCGTTTTCTTGCAGTGGGCCTGATCCTCCTTCTCGCGGTGCTCGCGGCCATGCTCGCACTTCCCGGTCGTTATGGGAACAGCGTCGCATCGCGCTCACCTTCACCTGTGGCCATCGCGGCGGGAAATGCGCGTCCTCCCGCGGTCTCGCAAATGGCCGTGTTAGCCCAACGGATCGCATTTCCCATCGCAATGACAGGTGTCGCCTTCGCCATCGCACTGCTCGCCAGCCTCTCCTTTCGCAACGTCCGCGCTGCCGAACCACCCGTTCCGACCACCACCACCACCCGCGCCGAGTTCGGCGCGCTCGCAAAGCTCGCCGAGACGTCGGTCGTTCAAGGCCAGGAACTCGCCCACGAGCGCAGCGTACGCCAGCGCGCGCAGGAGGACGCGAATCTCAACCAGCAGCTGTTCAAGGATTCACTGGAGGAAAAAATCCGCCTGGGTCGCGACTTGCATGATGGGATTATTCAATCGCTCTACGCCGCTGGCCTAACGATCGAAGCTGCGCGCGCGGTCGCGAAAACTGACGCCGAAGAAGCGGATCGGCGGCTCGCGCAATGCCTCCAAAACCTGAACCAAACGATTCGCGACGTGCGCACGTACATCGTCGGCCTTGCCCCCGAAAACCTCCGCGAGGCCGGTTTTGCGCAGGCGCTCGATGCGATGGTGGCGGAACTCAACGCCGGCCGGGACGTGAGCTATGAGTTTAAAATCGACGAGATCGCGACCCGGCAGCTTTCACCCGAGCAGAGCATCGAGGCGCTCCAAATCGCACGGGAGGCAATCAGCAACAGTCTGCGCCACGGTAAGGCGAGCCGGGTGGCGGTGCGCCTTCAACCCGGCATGGGTGAGGTCTGCCTTCTCGTCCAAGACAATGGCCAGGGATTTGATAAAGGCCGCCGATCGTCAGGCTTGGGTCTGAACAACATGCAAGCCCGTGCCACTCGCCTAGGGGCAACCGTCCAGGTCGAAAGCACCGTCGGCAAAGGCACGCGCGTGGTGCTTACGATGCCGGTGGGCACGAGTTAGGACTGTCAAGGATGCCAAAGGTGGCACGGGCGTCCCGCCCATGTGATTGGCGCGAAATTCAAACCCACGGGCAAGGTGCCCGTGCCACGTTTCCGAGAGTTATCTCTCGCCTGTTCAGCCTGCGTATTTGACGCGCCTCGACCTCACCCCATTGTGCGCGCCATGAAAGTGCTTCGAGCCAAGAGCGCCGGTTTTTGCTGGGGAGTGGAACGTGCGATTGATATTACGCGCGATTACGCCCGGCAGGGTCGCCGTCCCGTCTACACCGATGGGCCGTTGATTCATAACCGGCAGATGATGGACAAGCTTTCGCAGGAGGGCATCCGCGAAGTCGGTGATTATCAAAGCCGCGCCGAGATCAGCGTTCCCGTAGTCGCGCCGGGGGAAAATCCGGTGATGGTCGTCCGCGCGCACGGTATTTCGCCGGAACGTCGCACGTACCTTAAGAACATTGGCATGGAGTTCAAAGATGCCACGTGCCCGGACGTTGGCATCATCGCAGGCAAAATCCGGCTCCACGCGAAAAAGGGCTACTCGACGATCATTTTTGGCGACAAGAATCATCCTGAAGCCATCGGCCTGATGGGTTACACGGAAGGCCGGGGCTACTGCATCACGAGCAAGGCCGACATCGACGCTCTGCCACCGCTCGAGCGCGTCTGCATGGTGTCTCAATCGACCATGTTCATGCACGAGTTCGCCGACCTGTCCGCGTACGCGCGTGAGCGTTTCAAAGAAGTGCTCGTGTTCGACACGATTTGCCAGGCCACCAAAGATCGCCAGACCGACGTCATTTCGCTCGCACAACAAGGCGCGCAAGCGGTTGTGGTCATCGGCGGTCACCATTCGGCAAATACGGTCAAGCTCGCGTCGCTCGCGCGGCTGCAGAATCTTCCGACGTATCACATCGAGACTGCCGCGGAAATCATTCCGGAGGAGATGAAGCGCTATCAGATCGTCGGCGTGACAGCCGGCGCATCGACGCCCGAGTTTTTGATCAGCGAAGTCTGCACGAAGTTGGAAGCACTGTAGGCCGATCGAATGGCACGGGCGCTGACTCGATGTGAAAACTCCACGGTC
>DAITQE010000056.1:8837-10969 GCA_036833235.1 Opitutus sp. | reverse complement strand
GGAATCTGGCCAAACACTTCGGCCAGGAGGCGGCGATTGTCAGCGATGATCCGCCTTCGCGGTCGTGGTGGATCTTTCGGAGCACCTGGATCCTCGTCACGAAGAACAAAACGCTGCTGTCCCGACCTTCGATTCAGGCCGCCGTCTCCGCCTACGACCCGCCAAGAAAAAATGTCGGGCTGTGGACTGACGATCACGCCAGTGTTTACGAGATTCTGAAATGAGCCGCGGAGAGGTGCGATCCGCGGACCGCCCTATAGATGTCTGAAAGCGGACCTACAACCCGCTACAAACCCTGCCGGGGCTGTCACTGACAGCGCTAGTCGCGGACGGCGCTTAAGAGCGCGACAAGCGTTTCATTATACGGCGTCGCAATTCCGTGCTTTCGCCCAAGGCGCACGATGACTCCGTTGCGCGCATCCACTTCCATGGGCCGCCCTGCCGCGCGATCAGCATGCAATGAATTCATCGAATCAGGGGGCGCGTTGCGATAGGCTTGCAGCACGCTCTCAACGAGTGAGTCGTCGAGCAGCGCTCCTTCGGCCCGACCGACTGAAATACATTCTCGCACCAGTCCGCGGGCGATCTCGCCGATCCGCTCATCTCGCATCACACCGGCTGGCTTCAAAAGTATCGCCGAGAGCGCGCCGGCGGAGTTGAGGCACAGTTTCCGCCAGAGTGTGCTACGAAAGTCCGAAGACAATTCGACGGTGACCGGTGTGTTCGCGAAAAGACTCGCGAAGTGACGGCCCAGCTCATCATCCGCCACGGCCATTTTCGCCGCACCGCGGACTCGAATTTCTCCTGGCGCGGAACGTTCGGCCGGGCAGTCGACCATGACCGGCACAATTTTTTCGGCTGCGACAAAATCCGCGAAACGTTCGCGATGCTCGACACCATTTTGCAAAATTGCCACGGGTGCGCCCTCACTCCTCAAGCCCTCGAACCACGCCGCCGCGCCGGTTGCATCATACGCCTTCGTTGCCACCAGCACCCAATCGACGGGCGTCGCCTCGGACGGGGCAGTCAAGACCTGCAGCTTGGCCGAAAGCACCGTAGCGCCATCCGTCAGCCGCAACCGTTGGATGGGACGACGAGCGCAGAGAACCACCTCGTGTTGCGCTCGCTGCTGCAGCCATACGGCCATGGTGCCTCCGATCGCGCCCGGACCCACAATTGCAATACGTGCCATCGCGCTGATCCTCACGCTCGCACGACCGCCGTCGATCCGAAATCGCGTCACGCGAATGTCGCGGCAAAAAACCGCGACGTGCACGTGCCTATTCTGGCCGCGCTCGAGGATCGGCTTGCTTCAGTGCTGCTGCGAAATTCCCAAAAAATTTACGAAAAACAATTTCAACATCTTACGTAACTGCGGTGCGATTGCGACCATGCTCGTCCTTCGCGCAACCCTTACACGACACGTGTGCTGCGCAAACATCGCCCGGAAATCTCGTTTCCAAATGTGGCTGGCGCATCGTTTGGACGGCGAAATTCCACGCGCCCAAAAACAAATCCGACGTTGTAGGGAAAGCCCTGATCTGCCCGATAGGAGGGAAATGCCGTTGCTGCCTCTTCGTTGGTTCTTGGTTTTGGTCGCCCTTTTCATGACCGCGACAGGGGTGGACATTTTCCTGTCCAACACGCAAGCGTCGCGCTCTGCCGCCATCACCCGCATGGACGTAGCGGACTTCATGACCGCCGCTGCCGCGGGCGAACTTTCAGATGGCCGGATCGTGTATCGCAATAATGCCGCCGGTTTGGCGGATCTGACGGCGACCCGAACGGAAGCAACCGTCGCTACGGCGGTGCGAACAACGGCGAAGCTGACAGACGCAGACTTGGAGCGCCTCCGCGTCCACCATTTTGCAGAAGAAGACGCACCGACCATGGAAGGCGTGCAGAAAATCACCGCGCGCGAACGCATCGCGATAATTTCGCACGGCGCCGTGCAACCGCTCGGTTTGCTCACGCTGCTGGCCGGCATCGTCATGATCGTGCAGCGTTTTGCAGGACGCTTCACCGCCTTCTCCTCGCAACGTCTTCGCGCAGTGACCTCGAGCGTTAAGTTCTCGGCCGTCGCCGGCTGCGATGAAGCCAAATACGAATTGAAGGAAGTGGTCGATTTTTTG
>DAITQE010000056.1:1472-8827 GCA_036833235.1 Opitutus sp. | reverse complement strand
GCCAAGGACGAGGTTCACGAGGTGGTCGAGTTTCTCAAAGACCCCACGCGTTTTCGGACGACGGGCGGTCGCATGCCGAAAGGCGTGTTGCTGGTCGGCCCTCCCGGCACCGGCAAGACGATGCTCGCGAAAGCCGTCGCGGGTGAAGCCAAGGCCCATTTCTACAGCCTGAGCGGATCCGATTTTGTCGAGCTCTACGTGGGGGTGGGCGCGTCCCGCGTTCGTTCGCTTTTCAAGAAAGCGCGCGAAACGGCACCGAGTATCATCTTCATCGACGAGATCGACGCCGTCGGCCGCCAGCGCGCCTCGGGCGATTCAAACGGCGCGCAACAGGAACACGACCAGACGTTGAACGCTTTGCTCGTCGCGATGGATGGATTCGAAAGTGACGACGCCGTAGTGGTTTTCGGCGCGACCAACCGCCCCGACACCATCGATCGCGCATTGCTCCGCCCCGGGCGTTTCGACCGCCAGGTTTCCGTAGCGCTGCCCGATGTCGCCGGCCGCGTCGCCATATTGCAAGTACACGCTGGCGCCGTGAAGCTCGATGGCACGGTTGATCTCAAAGAGGTGGCAAAAGCCACGCCCGGTTTCTCCGGCGCCGATCTCGCCAATCTGCTCAACGAAGGCGCCATTCACGCCGCACGTCACCGGCGGTCGACGATCCTCATGTCGGATCTCGACGAGGCTCGCGACAAGATCAACTGGGGTCGCGAGACGCGCCGCGTGATGACACTGGCCGACAGACGAGTCATCGCCTATCACGAGGCAGGACACGCGTTGATGCAGGTCATCTCGGGTGAGGAAACGATCAAGCTGCAGAAAGTGACCATCATCCCGCGCGGTCGCTCTCTCGGCAGCACCCATTTCACTCCTGAACGCGATCTCTTCAATTATTCTCGCGAGCAGCTGATCGCAAAACTCCGGTGCCTCATGGCGGGCCGCGTCGCCGAAGAACTCGCGCTCGGCAGCATCACGAGCGGCGCGTCTGGCGATATCCAAGAGGCGACCCGCACCGCGCGACAAATGGTGTTCGAATGGGGCATGTCGCCTCTCGGCTTCATGGCGCTGTCGCGTTCGGAAGGCGAAGAGTCGATCGCGAGTCCGCAAACGTTTCACGAGGCCGAACAGCACGTCCGTGCGCTGTTGGATGACAACTATGCTGCGACCATCGCGGCACTCACGACGAGCCGCGCCGCACTCGACGCGATTGCGGAAGCGCTGATCGCCCGCGAAACAATTTTGGGTGATGAGGTGCGCAAGCTGATGGCAGCGTCACGCTCAACCGCAGTCTGAGGCGCCGCACAGCCGGCGAACGTGCGGGCTAGACTCGCTAGACGGCTCGACCAGCCCAACAGGCGTTGGGAGCGCGGATGTCCCGTCCGTCATCGAAGCGTAGTGCGCTGAGGCCGATTGAGTGAGAGCCAACCCGCTGCCGCTCGCCGGCTCATTTTGCCGCCGCTAGCGTTCATGCGGCGACAAATCGTGGAGTTCGGCGACGGCACATTGACGGACGAGCTCAATGGCGTGCAGGCACTCCGCCTTGGAGGCATAGGACTCACCTTGCGCGAGCTTTTCGTTGTCGGCGGTTTTGAGATGCCAATACCACCGGCGGTCGATCGATGATCTCCAATATTCGAGTCTCACGAGGAAGAAGGTGCGCTGCGTGTTTGCGGGCTCTCCCAATCGACGCCGCGTTGCTAGGTCAAATCACGCAATCTGCACTTCGCCCATTTGGACAATTGGATTTCTACGTAAATTTACGTAGCCGGTCGCGATGGCCGCTCTCGATCGCTCTCGAGACCGCCCATTCAGAATGGTTAACCGGGAGAATAGTTCGCCTCCTTTTGCGCTGAAAAACGTCTGGGCGTGAAAAGCGAAGGCACGCGCTCACGGATCCGCGACGCCACAAGCTTCACCCCAAATCACCCCGCCGATGAAATCGCTTCGCGTTCTCTTGGTCTGCCTTCTCTTCTCACCTGCCATAACCCTTCGCGCCGCGACGGTGCACGTATGGGAAAAACAGGAACTCACGTTCACCGCGTCAAAAACTTACGCCAACCCCTACCTCGAGGTGATCGTCTGGGTTGACCTCGCCGGTCCCGGTTTTGCGAAGCGGATTTACGGGTTTTGGGATGGCGGACAAATCTACCACCTCCGCCTCACTGCGACCGCGCCCGGCACATGGACTTGGAAAAGCGGTTCGAACACCAACGACCCAGGACTGTCCGGCCAGAGCGGCTCGTTCCCGGCGGTGTCTTGGACGGAGGCTGAGCTCAACGAAAACCCGCTGCGGCGTGGCATGATCCGGCCCACCGCGAATCAGCACGCGCTCGAGCACGCCGATGGCACGCCGTTCCTTGCGATTGGCGATACGTGGTACGCCACGCCTTCCAATCGCTTCAAGTGGTACGATGACAACCAGGAGCGGCCCATCGGACCGAGTGCTGGTTTTAAAGACTATGTCCGCTACCGCAAAGCTCAGGGTTACAACTGGGTGAACGTCATCGCGGCGTTCCCCAATTGGAAAACCGACGACAAACCGTGGCATCTTAAAATGGACGACGTGGCGCACACGACCATCCGATCCGCGTGGGTCGAATTCGGCACGGGTAGCGCGAAAAACATGGATAACGAAGGTGGCCGGCCGTTTTTCTTTCCCGGGAAAGTCCCAGGCTATGAGAACTACTTTCCCGACATGGATCGGATCAACCCCGAGTATTTCAAATACCTCGATCGAAAAATCGATTACCTGAACGCCAACGGCTTCGTCCCGTTCATCGAGGTCTCCCGCCGCGATTCCGGCCTGTGCTGGAAAAAGTACTACAACTGGCCCGATTCCTACGTGCGGTACATCCAATATGTCTGGTCACGTTATCAGGCGAACAACACGGTGCTCAGCCCCGTTCATCTCGACATTATCGACGAAACCGTCAGCCCGGACGACTATTCGAACGCCATCAGAATCGTGAAGGAAAAGTTCGGCCCCCCACCGTTTGGCACGCTGCTCTCCGCCAACGCCAACCCGTCGACGCTGGAGAACTGGGGCGATAACTCCTGGGTCACGTTTCACCAGATCGGCAATATGCGTGAGCATAATAACTATTGGTATCTGACGGAAATTTATAATCTGAAAAACCCGACTCCCGCGATGAACGGCGAGCCGTATTATTCCGGGTTCAAGGATAACCGCGGAGAGGGCGCCGTGAACTACAAGCTCGGTGCCGACGGTGGCACGGAGCGCGACAACCAGCTCTGTCGCTCGGGTCTCTACGGTTGCTTCCTCTCCGGCGGGCTCGGCGGCCATGTTTACGGCGCGGAAGGCATTTGGGGCGCTGACATCGAACCGACTGCGCCGGTGAAAATGTGGGATGCCTTTCAATGGCGCTCGGGAGCCGAAGTGCAGTTTCTCCGGACGTTCGCCTTCTCCATTGGGAAACGTTATCAGCAACTCGTCCCGCTCGCGGACCTGGTGTCGCCAAACAAAACTCATGACATCCTAAGCTACGATGGCTGGGCGTACTGCGCGCGAACCCCGGACAAGAATATCTTCATGGTGTACTTCGAAAACGGTTGTCCAAAATCGCAAATTCGCGGTGCTCACCTGAACAGCATGTATAAGGCGCAGTGGTTCAGCCCGCGCGACGGCACGTGGCTCGACGTCGGCAATGGTCGGGTGAACGCCAACAAAATAGGCATCATCGAATTGCCTGATTTTCCGAGTGCGACCGACTGGGGCCTACGCCTCGTTTACGAAGGCCCAACTAAGCGCAGGAAAGACTGAGGCACGTTCCCCCTCCGTCCGCGTTTATCCGCCAATCGCTGCGGAGTTATTTCCATACGGCGCGCAGGCAAAATGCCGTAAAATGGGCTAGCGTCCGCTCGGGTAACCGCACATGCTCCGCCGCAGTTGAACCCGCGTTCTTCAACCCTGTTTTCTGGTCATGAAAGATTACGCCCCCTCCGACCTCCGCAGCTTCGCCGTCGTCGGACATGCCTCGTCCGGCAAGACCATGCTCTGTGAAGCGATGCTCGCCTGCTCCGGCCGAATCGGCCGCATGGGCAGTATCGCCGCCGGCACGACAGCGTCAGATTACCACGCCAGTGAAAAACAGCACCAGATTTCCGTGCACGCCTCGCTGCTCACGACCGAATGGCAGAACCGGAAATTCAACCTCATCGACTGCCCTGGCTACGCCGACTTCATCAGCGAAGCCCTCAGTGCGCTTCGCGTGGGTGATTTTGCGCTCGTCCTCATCAACGCTGTCCACGGCCTCGGCGTTGGCACCGACGCGATGTGGGACAACGCCACGCTTCACGGCCTGCCGCGCATGATCGTGATCAACGCGCTCGACAAGGCCACCGCCAACTTCGATCAGGCGCTGGCCGATGCGCGCGCGCACTTCGGCCGGAATGTATTCCCGCTCTCGATCCCACTCGACGCGGGTCCCGGTTTCAGCCGCGTTCTCGACGTATTGCGCAACGAGGTGGTCACGTATCGGCCGGGCGGTAACGGCACCTACACCGAGGCGCCCGCGGAGGGCGAGCTGGCGGAACGCGTCCATGCCTTGCACAAGGAACTCATCGAGTACGTCGCCGAATCCGACGATGCGCTGATGGAGCGATTCTTCGAAAAAGGCGTTCTCGCCGAAGAAGAGCTCCGCGCGGGACTGCACGCGGCGATTCAGAAACAGATCTTCACCCCGCTGTTCGCCGTCTCGGCCGAGACCAATGTTGGCGTGGCGCGACTGATGGATTTTATTGCGAAATATGGCTCGTCGCCGCTCGACCGCTCGGAAGTCGACGGCCGTGATGCGAAGGGCGAACACGTAACCGTACCCCTCTCGCACACCGAACCCGTCGTGTACGTTTTCAAGACGATGAATGAACCGGGTGTGGGGGAACTTTCGCTATTCCGCGTGTACTCCGGCACCGTCGCAAGCGGTGCCGAACTGTTTAATAGCACCCGGCAGGTCAACGAGCGACTCGGACAAGTCTACGTCCTCAACGGACACGATCGCACCCCCGTGCCGCAGCTCACTGCCGGTGATCTCGGTGCCGTGGTCAAATTGCGCGATACTCGCACCGACGACACGTTGTGCAGCCCGCGTTTCCAAGTCGTTCTGCCAAAGGTCGAATTCCCGCGGCCCAATATTCATGGTGCGCTGCGGCTCCGGTCCAAAGGCGACGAGGATAAACTCGCCGTCGGTCTCGCAACCCTGCACGCCGAAGATCCGACGTTCCACTATCACGTCGATGACGAACTGCACGAGACGGTCGTCTCCGGTCAGGGCGAAATCCATCTTCAAGTCATCGTTGAACGTCTGCTGCGCCGATTTGGCGTTGCCGTTGAGCTCGCCGAGCCGGGTATCCCTTATCGTGAGACAATCCGGTCCCGCGGTGAATCGCGCTACCGGCACAAGAAACAAACAGGTGGCGCCGGCCAGTTTGCCGAGGTTTGGCTTCGCATTCAGCCGGGCGCGCGCGACTCCGGCGTCGTGTTCACACAGTCGCTCGTCGGCAATAACGTCGATCGCGTGTTTGTGCCTTCGGTCGAAAAAGGCGTGCGCGCGGTCTGCAACGAGGGCGTGCGGGCCGGCTACCGTGTGACCGATCTCGTGGCTGATTTCTACGACGGGAAAATGCACCCGGTGGACTCCAAGGACATCGCGTTCCAAGTCGCCGGCTACCACGCCTTCAAGGAGGCGTTTCAAACCGCATCACCGTGTTTGCTCGAACCGGTTTTCAAGGTCACCGTCAAGGTGCCGGAGGAATTTCTCGGCGCTGTGATGGGCGACCTCTCTTCGCGCCGCGGACACATCCTCGGCATCGATGCGGATGGGCATTTTCAAAACGTCCATGCCCACGTGCCGCAAAAAGAATTGCATCACTACAGCACAACCCTGCGTTCGCTGACCAGTGGGCGCGGCCGCCACGAAGAAATTTTCAGCCACTACGCCGAATTATCACCCGAGGCGGAGGCCAAATTACTGGCTGAAGCCAAAGCGCGACGCGAAACCGCGCACAACAACACCAAATAGCTCCATCCGCACTTTTGCTCTCAACCGCGTCCCTTTCGCTGCCCAAAGGCCGCATCTCCGAACTCTCAACCGTCAGCTCTGAACTCACATCCCCAGTCCAACCATGAAAACCTGGACCATTGAAATCACAGAACCGCACAGCGGTGAACTCGGCGAGGCGATCCTGCATGAGGATCACACGCTCATCATGGAAGAATACAGCTACGAAGCCGGCCACAAACTCGAAGTGGCCGTTCACGACATCAACGACGAACACTGGCACATTTTCACGGACTTTGATTCCGGCCACCGATTCAAGATACCTCCGTCGAAGTACCGTCGCATTGACGGTGCGCCCGCATCCGCTTGACCGGGAGTTCGACCAACGGATCACCTGCGGCTCGAAGATTAAGCGGGCCCGCTGATTCGTAAGTGGCACCGGTTTCCCGACGCGTGTTCGTTTAGCACCGGTCGGGAGATCCGTCCCACTCTGACTGCCATCAACCGAATTCATCCGTTAGCCCAGGTTGGCATGGATTCGCGATTTTCTTTCTTTCGATTCCCCGTTTACCAACCCGTTATGCGCCGCACGTTCTTCCCCGCCTTGCTCGCTTTGTGTCTCGCGGTTTGCCGACTCGCGGCAGCCGATCACCCCACTCTCGCCATCGGGTCTCCACTCCCGGATTTTAAACTACCCGGAGTAGACGGACGGGATTACACGCCGGCCGATTTCGCGAAGGCTGACGTTCTTGTCGTCGTCTTCACAGCAGACCATTGTCCGACGGCGCAAGCGTATGAAGAACGGCTCAAGCAGCTGGTAACTAAATATCAGACGCGAAATGTCGCTTTTATCGCGATCAACCCCAACCACGCCGACGCGGTGCGGCTCGATGAAATGGGTTACACCGATCTCGGAGACACGTTTGACGAAATGAAAATTCGCGCGGCGAACCGCGGTTATAATTTCCCTTACGTCGATGATGGCCCAACCCAAACGACGGTCCAGAAATTTGGTGCCGTCGCCACGCCTCACGTGTTCATTTTCGATCGGAATCGCCAGCTGCGCTTCGAAGGGCGGATCGATGATTCCGAACGTGAAGCTCTGGCAAAGCATCATGATACGCGCGATGCGATCGAAGCCCTTCTCGCCGCAAAAGAACCCAATGTCACCCGCACAAAAGTCTTCGGCTGTTCAATCAAATGGGCCGAGAAAGTCGCTGATAACGAAAAATGGCTCGCGAAAGTTGCCAAAGAAACCGTGACCATCGTCGGACCGCGCAATCGCCTGATTTCGAACCTTCGCATTCTCGGACCGATGCGCAAGCAGTCTCAGAT
>DAITQE010000056.1:0-1462 GCA_036833235.1 Opitutus sp. | reverse complement strand
AAAGTTGCCAAAGAACCCGTGACCATCCAGCGCGCTGACGCCGCGGCGCTCAAACAGCTTCGCGCCAACAGCGGCACCGGCAAGATTCGGATGATCAATGTGTGGGCGACCTGGTGCGGACCGTGCGTTTCCGAATTTGACGAACTGCTCGAGCAAAATCTTCGCTTTCGCCACCGTGATTTCGAACTGGTCACACTCGCCGCCCAGTTTCCGGACGAAGAACCTAAGGTCCTGAAATTTCTCCAGCAACACCACGCGTCGACCCGCAATCTGATCTTCGGATCGACGGACAAATACGCGCTGATCGAGGCTCTGGATCCGGAATGGAATGGCGCGCTGCCCCATACGTTATTGATCGGGACCGATGGAAAAGTGATCTACCGGCAAACCGGCTCGATCGACTTCCTTGCAATTCGGCGGGCGATCGTCCCCGCGTTGAATGCGATCACGCCCTGGCCAGGTTTGAGCGATAATTAAGCGAATTACCAATCCACCCGCTTGCCCTGTGCTCGGTTCCACGAACAGCCCGAAGTAGAGATCGCCAATCGGGGAACGCGGGTGTAACCTTGACCTTCAGCCCACTCAAACCGTTCACGAAAGACTCTATCATGGCTCGCCCGATTCACCGCCGCACTGTCTCCTTTGTTCAGAAAGCCTACAGCTACGATCCACACGAAAGGATCGAATCGATTGGCGGACTTAACTCCGACAAGTCGCGTTGGAAACTCTCTCAACCCGCCGCAATCGCAGCCATCGAGTCCGGCTTGGAAGAGTTCTTTGTGCAAACAACCGGTCAGGCGGTGAAGCTCGTGGTGACGACTCACTCCGGCCAAAAATATCTGAACGCAGAAGGCGATGACAAAGGCTCGGACAGTCTTCTCGCATTGCCGTCGAGCTAACAGCTGTAACCAAAAAAGCCGCACGCGCGCACATGGGGCGTTGTGCGCGGCAGCCTGTTCAACGCTTTACCAACGACTTATTCCGTGGCGCTTCGCGTGGAATCGGACACGTCTTTCAAACTGCTGAGCTCCGTCTCGGTCACGTTGAGCGTGATATGATCGCTGGCCGTATCGTAATGTAATTGGGAGAGCGGCACCTGAAGTAGATTATTGCCGACGCCCATGAACCCGCCGAACGCAACGATCGCAGCCGGCTCGGCAGTCATGCCGGAAACGGTCGCGGGTTGGCTTGGCTGGGTCGATACGTCGCTTCTGGCTCTTCCAGTTGCCGCTGAGCTGCTCGCGCTGCTGCCAACGCTCGGACGCGTCGCGGCTTTATTCGTAAGTGCAGTCGCGAGCTGCCGGGCCTTGCTGGTATCGAGAACCACATCTTTCACTTCGCCAATCTTCTTGTCTCGGCTGTCGTAAACGTCTTTTCCGATCAGCTGCTTGGCGGTGAACTCGCGATCGGCCACGTCGTTGTTGATTCGCCGAATGTTCATGGTAGCGGAACTACCAAGGGG
>DAITQE010000055.1:0-11159 GCA_036833235.1 Opitutus sp. | reverse complement strand
ACACGGTGCTCGTGATCGAGCACAATCTCGACGTGATCAATCTTGCGGATTGGATCGTTGATTTGGGACCGGGCGGAGGACGCGAAGGTGGTGAGATTGTGTTTGCCGGCGCACGCCGTGAGATCGAGGCGAGCGCGCGATCGCTTACGGGTGCGGCGTTGAAACGATGGCGAGCCACGGGAGCAGCGGTGGCAGGCGTGATGGAGACAAGTGCGTGATAAACCGTTTGGACAATGGCGAGGTAACGCCGGCTTGGCCTGCCATCAGAGTTTGCAAAAACGGGTAGGGCCCGACCTCCGGGCGTGCTGGTCGTGCCCCATTGCGCTCGTCGGGCCGGACCACCCGGAGGGCGGTTCCTACCGGTACCAGTAAGGATTCCTTTGTTACGAGGTGCTCAGTTCGTCTGTTTTTTTTCACCACAATCACGCCAATTTTAGCGGCGTGATCGGCAATTAACGCGGAGCGTGTCCGAAACCGGAAGAGTAACGTGCCGCCGTGAACTCACCCCTTCACATCGACGTTGCCCAGTATCCGTCACGTATGCGGTGGTTCATGACGATCGCCTGGCTGATCATTGCGGTAAAGTGCGTGTTTGTCTGGTGGGCCCTCAACCACTGGAACATACAGATTAATCCGCTGTGGGTCATCGGTCCGACCGTCATGTTCGCCCTGCTCGTGACCGGCATCTGGTTGACTCATCATTCGGACTGATTCCCTTCAAGAAGCTCGGACCCTCCGACCGTAATCGCCGGCCGGATGCGGACTCGCACGCGTTGTTTTTGGTTGAAATCGTAACTGCATTTTGTAGGCCGCCAGCTCGCTGGCGCGATTGATGCGCGAGCAAGCTCACAGCCGCTCGCGGCCTACGATGCAACAAATTGCGCGATCAAAACAAAAGACATGGGCTCGCACGCGCGATTGCGCGCTTTCTATTCGTCGACACCGGTGCTAAATTCCACGGCACGCAGCCTGAATGCTCCTGTCACTCAGTAACGTACCTCGCGTCTTACCCTACAATAAGATGAAAGTTTACCTCCAAATATTATTCGGCTTTGTCCTTTTGCTTGGGCTCGGCTGCGCCAGCACTCAGACTCTTTCCGCAGAGCCTTCAGTTCCGGTTGTTAGCGTGCCATCCGTTGCCGGCCCGATGGATCAATTGCTCGCTCCAGTCGCCCTGTATCCGGATGCCTTGGTCGCTATCATTCTGCCCGCGGCGACTGCTAGTTCGGACATCGTGCTAGCCGCTCGTTTCTTGAATGCCGGAAAAAGTCCGGACCAAATCGAAAGCCAGCCTTGGGACGACAGTGTCAAGGCGCTGGCGCATTATCCCGACGTCATCAAGTGGATGGATGAGAATCTCGCGTGGACTCAACAATTGGGCGCCGCGTATCTGGATCAGCCGCAAGAAGTGATGTCGGCGATTCAGCGCAACCGACTCCGCGCACGCGCCAACGGCATTCTCGTGGACACGCCGCAGCAGCAGGTCGTCATCGAGGACGGGTATGTGCGTATCATTCCCGCTCAGGCGGACGTGATCTATGTTCCACGGTACGATCCAGAAATCGTTTATGTTGAGCGGCCCGATTATTATTCTCCAGATCCTTGGCTGACGTTTGGAATTGGTTTCGGCGTTGGCTATTGGCTCTCGTACGATTGCGACTGGAGAAGCCGCGCGATCTGGGTGGATCACGATCGTAGTCACTGGCGCCAACACCGCGACTGGAGATACCCCGAGCATCACAATCGGCCGGGTTATGTCTCGCGACCTCCCGGCTGGCAGCAATGGCACCCCACACCTGGCCGGCCGCGCCCGTATCCGCGGCACTTTGACAGCACGCATTGGCAAAACCAGCCGCGCCCGAGCCTGATCGCTGGTGCGCCGAGTCCTTTCCAGCATCGACGCCCGGATCGGATAGCTCCCAACTCTCAATCGAACATCAGGCCTGAGCGTTCGGACCGTTATCGCACTCGGAGTGAGCAGACTTTGGGTTCCCGTACAGTAATCGCTCCTGCGCAAACGATGGTTTCAAGTCCGGCACAGCGGCAAGAGCATCGCCGACCTGAGCCGACCCGCGCCAGCAATAACGGAATCCGGCGGCGGAACCCCTCCGACCAAGCTCGCGGCGATTTGAGATCAACACCGCCCACAGTTCGTGCGGTGCAAAAACTGGTGCCAGCTGTATCCAATCCTGCCCTGTCACATCCGGTTGTCTCGAGTCCGGTTCCGCAGCGTTCTCGTCCGGGCGTGCCAAATCCCCAAACCCGCCGCATACGTCCGAATACCGGCGAAAGATTCTCGGACGTTCGTCACGCGACCCCGCATCCGGCGATCTCGAATCCTAGCCAACGATATGAGCATCCGGCGCCAGCAGTTTCCAATCCGGTTCCGCGACACGTGGCTCCGGCTCCCATTGCAGCACGGGTGCCACAAGTATCACGGCAGCCGCAAATGCGAGCGCCGGCTCCTGCGATGTCGCGTGTGGAACGCAATGTTGCTCCTGCACCGCGCGTCCAACAGCAGGTTGTCCGCTCCGCGCCAGCGCCGCAGGCAGCGCAACAGGACAATGGAAATAGCTCCTCCGGTCACCAAGCCCGTGCTGAACGCGGAGGCAATAGGAGAGACCAAAATTAACAACAGCCAAGGCTAGGGGAGCAAGACCACCTACTTTAGGGTCTCCTGGAAAAACTGGCGGAGAGGGAGGGATTCGAACCCCCGGGACCTTGCGGCCCAACGGTTTTCAAGACCGTCGCGATAGACCACTCTGCCACCTCTCCGTTCAGAACTTGCATTGCCAACGCACCAAGCTCGAGACCGATTTAAGGACATTTCGCGCGGCATTGAGCCCGCGCCCTGTTCATGATCGCACTCCAGCGAGGCCCGAGCGTTCCCAGTTCTCAGGCCGTTCTCAAGCTCGAATCGACGCCTGGACGCAACGATTCAGTTGAACCACGGATGGACACGCATGAACACGAATGGAACCATCTTCGATCGAGCAGCAGGAACAAGCCACTGTTCAAGGCGTGGCAACCAACGGGAGAGATTTATTTAAAGTGCCGACGCCTTCGTGCTGCAGCAGGCGGTGCTTCACGTCCTCTCCAAAAGCGTAACCGGTGAGCGTTCCGTCTCCGCCTATGACACGGTGGCACGGAATGATCAGGCAGATGGGATTGGTGGCGTTGGCCCGGCCGATTGCGCGAGCCGCCGCCGGATTGCCGACTTCAGCCGCGAGCTCACCGTAGGATCGCGTCTCGCCAAAAGAAATACGCTGGAGCGCCGCCCAGACGCTTTGTTGAAACGGCGTGCCGCTGGGCGAGACCTTCGTCGTGAAGCGCTGGCGCTGGCCGGCGAAATATTCCATCACCTCGTCGCGCACGTTCGCGAGCCGCCCTGGATCCTGCACGACGTCATCGGCCGAAAAACGTTCGCGTAACTCGGCCAGGCCGCCGAACGCGGTCGCAATGACTGAACCGTTGGCATCGAGTGCGACGGAAAAATCACCGAGCGGAGTGGAAAAGGTATCGAAGAATTGTCTCATGGTGGGAGCGGTTGATTGAATTGCCACAAATGAGCCGTGGCGAGGCTGCGATAGGGAGAAAACACCGACATCAGCCGTCGCGTGCCATCGATGTCGGGTCGTTGTTCGAGTTTTAGCAGCGATTGCAGGCCGCTGGTCACACCGGTGTCGCCGAGCGGCACGCAGTCAGCAAAGCCGAGGGCGCGCATCATCAGGTAGTTCACAGACCATGGTCCGAGTCCGCGGACATTGAGCAGCGTTCGTTCAGCACGGGTGGCCGACATCGTACGCAAGGCCTCGAGATCAAGTTTGCCTTCGGCGATAAGTCGCGCGGTAGCGATGACGTAATCCGCCTTCTGCCGGGAGAATTGGAGCGGCAATAAATCACCAGGATCGAGGGCAGCGACGGCGGTCGGAGTCGGTGGCGCGAACAGTCCATCCGCGAGACGGACCCCGGTGCGCTCGATGAGCCGGCGTTTCAGAAGACAGGCGAAAGGAAAATTAATCTGTTGCCCGATGATCGACCAAAGCAGGCCATCGAAAACGGACGACGTTCGACTGATGCGAAATTCCTCGCGGCCGGCGACGAGGCGCGCGAGGCCGAGTTTTTTGGCGAGCCGGGCGAACGCCGCGGCCGGTTCATCCAAACCGAGGAGTCCGACCACCAGCGCGTGAACTTCGACCGCGTTTCCGTTGGTGAACTCGACCGCAATTTCACGCTGACCAAGTTTCAGGCGGAGAAGTGCGGCGCCGCTGTGAAGCTGAATGCCGGCGGTGTAGGAATCGTCGTCCAGTCGCTCGGTCACGCTTTGAGTATCGCGGCTCAAGGCTCGTCGCAGATACCCGAGCAAATAACCGGGCGGCAATTCGATCGTGAAACTCTGCGCGTCGCGCAACTCACGGTACGCACCCGGTGTCAGGCCGGTCAACAGCCGAAAATTCTCGTGGAAAACGGAGAGGGATTCGAAACCAACCGAAAAAGCGATTCCGGAAAGTGTCGGCGTTCGTGGAGATCGGGCGCGATCAGACGAGATGGTTTTTTGTTTGCTCGTCGGGGCTTGCGGTCCGGTGGTGGTGGTGCCACCGACGAGAAGCGATTGCGCTGCCGAGACTCTCGCACGCAGAAGGACGTCGGCCGGCGTTGTATGATAATGTTGACGGAAAAGTTCGAATGCGCGCGTCGCTCCGAAACCAGAGCGCTTGATGATGGCACGGGCATCACGGAACTGCGCAGGATTGGCACGGATTTCGGCGACGAGCGTTTCGATCGTCTCGAGCACGGGATCAGCGCCGCGCTCAAAGTCATCCGGGTGACATTTTTTGCACGGACGCAACCCGGCCTCGCGCGCGGCCTGGCATGTCGGGAAAAAGCGGACGTTCTCGAATTTCGGTTTCCGCGCTTTGCAGGACGGCAGACAATAGATGCCGGTCGTGAGGACGCCGGTGAAGAAACGGCCGTTCCACGTGGCGTCCCCCGCGAGCGCGCGCTCGTACATGCGGGCAGGCGACAAACGTGGAGGCCGGGCGATAGACATGGGCGAGTCAGGCTCGGCTGATCTTGAACGTGACGCAACCATGGCTGAGGGAATGGAGGTGGATGTGGACAGTTAACATGCCAGCAAGGTAGCACGCGGGAAGGACAACGTCGTCCGGCTGAGTCCGGTGCAATTTCTCTTCGATGGATTACGGCGGTCACCTAGCTCGCTGACAGGTACGCGCCCCATGGCGGCGCACCGCAAGGTGTCGTAGGTTACGACATGAATCTCATCGGCACCATGCTACGCAGTCATCCGCACCCGGACCTGCAACGTTCTGAACATTATGCAGACATACTCAACGTGCTGGCGACGTGCGCGCAGATTTGCACCTCGTGCGCGGATGCGTGCCTCGATGAGACGGAGCATGTGAACAAGCTTCGCCGTTGCATCCGGACGAATTTGGATTGCGCGGATGTGTGTGCTGCGACGGCCCGGCTGATTGTGCGGCAAACTGAAACACCGAACGAATTGATCCATGCGCAGCTTCACGCGTGCATTCTCGCCTGTCAGCTATGCGCCGAGGAATGCGAGACGCACGCATCGATGCACGACCATTGTCGGATCTGCGCGGAGACCTGCCGTCATTGTCAGGAGCGCTGCAATTTCCTGCTCGGAGAAATTTCGTCGTCGGGAGTTGAAGAATCGGTAAACCCGAGCGAGAGCCCGTCGTTGTCGCGTTAGCAGCAGAATTTTTGACCACGGATAACGCGGATTTACACGGATAAAACCCACCGACAAAAGTTCGGGATCCATCCGTGCCAATCCGCGTGATCCGTGGTCGATTGGTTTGAGGGAAGCCCAAAGACAGACGCTGTCGTGTGCGGGTGCGGAACGAGCGCGCACTTTTCGGAGGCATGGTTGTCTTCGTTGCAATGAGGCGTGCGGGAAATAAAGCGGACGGAACAGACGGACCGGACGACTGCACGCGGGGGCGACACCTCGGCGCGATTGCGGTTTACGCCGCCGCTTGCCGAAAAAGCGCGATGTTGGCGACAACTGCGGAGCGGCCATGCGATCCGGTTGGTTCTGCGTATGCGAGCGGACGTGTGGCGGCGTGGAATTATAATTGGACGGCCGATCCGTTCACTCGAGGAGCCTACAGCTTTGCGACTGCCGGTTTCGAAAACGCGCCGCAGGAGTTCGCGCGTCCGATTGCGCGCACCATTTTCTTCGCCGGCGAAGCGACGGCGGATCGGCTGGAACTTGGAACGGTTCACGGCGCGCTCGCGAGCGGCGAACGTGCCGCACAGGGAATTCTTTCCTCGCTGGGAAAGAAAGGGCGCATCTCCGAGTTGCCGGTGAATAGTAGCGCGGGCTTCCAGCCTGCATCCTGCAAAGGAAGATGCAGGCAAGATGCCCGCGCTACGATGGCCGACCGCCACCGACAACTCACAGATGCGCCCGGAAAGAAATGATGGATGGAAGGTCGCTCGACACGGACGATGGATCGCGCACGCTTACTCGATTATGGCATCGATCTACGAAACGCTACGGGCCGACATAGTGAGTGCGATGAAAGCACGGGACAGCGGCACCGCGACCGCTCTACGCACAGCAGACGCTGCGATTCAGCGCGCGTCCATGGATCTGGGAAAGCCCATCGACGACGCGTTGGTGACAACCACATTGCGGAAAGCGGTGAAGAATCTGGCGGACGCCAAGGATGAGTTCGCCAAGGGCGGCCGGGCCGACCTGGTGAGCGCGAATGAAATCGAGATCAAAGTTCTCGAAAAATATCTTCCGCGCGCGATGGCACCGGCTGAGTTGGAAGCGATGGTGGTCGATGCGATCAAACAGACAAACGCCCAATCAAAAAAAGAAATGGGCAAAGTCATCGGGCTGCTGAAGCAGCGTCCAGATGCGGGTGCGATCGATTTTGGCGCAGTCAGTAAAGTTGTGCAGTCGAAGCTGCCGTAGCTAAAAAAAGGCAGTTGAACCACTGATTTACACTGAACTGATTGAACTGTAGATTGCGCGTTCGTCGCGCTACGTTCGTTCGCCTGCAGCGAGTAGCGCGACGAGCGCGCAACCTACACCGGTGCGCCATTCTGAACTGCTGAATTTGGGCTGAAGAGCCGCGTCACGCCCGGCGTTTTTTCGCCGGCTTCTTCGGTTCGATGTTCAGGTACGTCTTGTTCAACATCTGGCTCTCGTAGAGCTCGAGCAGCCGGACGCCTTCGCGTGGCTTCACCATATCTTTGCGCGTCGCGGCATCGATTTGAGCCTTCATCTTGCGACAAAGATCTTCCTGCTGGTACTGCACGCCCTCGATCACGTCCGCGATTCGGCTGCCACTGAGCGCTTCTTCAATGTAGAAACCGTTCGGTTCATCTTCCTCGAGGAACACGTGAACCTCGTTCACGCGACCGAACAGATTGTGCAGATCGCCCATGATGTCCTGATAGGCGCCAGTCAGAAAAATTCCGAGATAGTACGGCTTGTTGTTCAGCGGGTGTAACGTGATGTAATCCTTCACGTCCTGCAGATCGATGAAGGACGAAATCTTGCCGTCTGAGTCGCATGTGATGTCCACCAGGATCGCGTTGACGGACGGCTTCTCGTTGAGCCGGTGGAGTGGGGCGATTGGGAAAAGTTGCTTCAACGCCCAGTGGTCGAGCAGCGATTGGAACACCGAGAAATTGCAGACGTACTGGTCGGCCAGGAGCGTGTCGAGGTCGTGCAACTCCTCGGGCTGATAGCCGAGGTCGCGACCTTCGCGCGCGATCTGCTCGCAAATTTGCCAGAACAGAGACTCGGCTGCGGCGCGATTTTCGAGATCGAGATAACCGAGGTTGAACAACGAAAAAGCTTCTTCCTTTTTTTGGATGGCGTCGTGGAAACGTTCGAGGCGTCCGAGCTTGCCCTTGTTCTTCAGCATCACCTCGAGGTCGGTGACGACCTTGTGTTTCTCTTTGGGCTGGTGCTGCTGGCCGAGCGACTCCCGTTTGTTGATACGCTCAAACACCTCCACGACCAACAGCGAATGCGGCGCCACGATGGCTCGGCCGGATTCGCTCACGATATCGGGAACGTCGATGTCGGACGCGGTACAGATTTCGCGGACGTTGAACACAACGTCGCGCGCGTACTCTTCCATGGAATAGTTCATCGAACTCTCGAAATTGGTCCGCGAACCATCGTAATCGATGCCCAGCCCGCCGCCGACATCGAGGTAGCCCATGGGGAAACCCATTCGCGCGAGCTGGCAATAGAATCGCGTGGCTTCGATCACCGCGTTCTTGATCGTGATGATGTTCGGCACCTGCGATCCGATGTGAAAGTGGACCAGACGAAGCGCCGACGACAGCTTGGCGGCTCGGAGTTTTTCACACGCAAAAAGAATTTCCGCGGTGTTCAGACCGAACTTGGCGTTGTCACCGGTGGACATCGCCCATTTGCCTTCACCGCGCGTCTGCAGTTTGGCCCGAAAGCCAATCATCGGTTTCACGCCCGTTTCGGCGGCGAGCCGGATGATGTCGTCGAGTTCAGCGAGCTGCTCGACGACGATGATGATTTTCTTGCCCAGCTTGCGGCCCAGCAGCGCGAGCCGGATGTAATCGTGATCTTTGTAACCGTTGCAGATGATCAACCGTTGCGAGCCCTCATGCATCGCGAGCGCGACCATGAGTTCTGGTTTCGAGCCGGCTTCGAGGCCGTAGTTGTAATCTTTCCCCGCCGCGACGATCTCGTCGACCACTTCGCGCAGTTGATTCACCTTGATGGGAAAAACACCGCGGTAGTTGCCTTTGTAGCCTTCCTCTTTGATGGCTTTTGCAAACAGTTCGTTGAGTTGGACGACGCGGTGGCGCAGCAGGTCCTGAAAGCGGATAACCATTGGCGCCTTCAGTCCCATTCCGAGCGCCTCGTTCACGACATCGAGCACGCGGATGCCGCGTTCGTCGGCCCGCGGCCGAATCTGCACGAATCCTTCGTCGTCCACCGCGATGTGGCCGGATCCCCAGCGTTTGAACCCGTAGTGTTCTTCTGATTTCGCGGCTGACCAAGCCGATGAGGATTTGTTTTTCAGTGAGTTGAGCGTTGAGGGTTGGGCGTTGAGCGTTGGCGGCGGTGGGTGAGACGATGGTTTTGGATCAGTGTCTTGTCTCTCAGCTGCTGGCTCTCAACTTTACTAGCTTGCTTTTGGGGGAAGGGGATCAGTTAGATGCGTGTTTTCTTTTTTCAAATCACTCAACACGCAATGACGAAAATGTCCCCGTTCAACGAAGCTTCTTCTTTTCTGGCCCAGTTAGCGGCACCTGGACCCGGCGGAGCCGCGGGCTATTCGCAGCTCATCTTTTTCGGCCTGCTGTTCGCTGCGATGTATTTTCTCATGATTGCGCCGCAACGGAAGAAGCAGAAAGCGCACGAAAAGATGCTCTCGGAGCTCGGCACGGGCGATGACGTTGTGACGAGTGGCGGGATCTATGGCACGATCACCAACGTGAAAGACGACCGCTTTGTCGTTCGCATTGCAGAGAACACTAAGGTCGAGGTTGGCAAATCCTTCATCACGACTGTTGTCAATCGCTCGAGCGAGGCGAAGAAGTGATCGGTTTTACTCGGGAGGACGGGCCGATCTGCCTGTGCCCGCAGGTGTCCAGTTGCCGCAAATTTTAAACCCAAAATAGCCATGTTCAGACGCAACCTCTGGAAGCTGACGATCACCCTCATCCTTGTGGTGTGGGCGTTCACGACGCTTCTCCCCTTGAAAGACCGGCCTTTCGTCGACTACGCGAAAAGCCACGCGACCGCCAAGGTGGCGGAGTTCAACGCGCTGATCAACGAAGCCACCGCGATGAAGACCGGCGGTCGCGCTCTCAGTGAATTCGTTGCGTTGAAACAGATCGGCAAGGAGCGACGACTCGACCTTACCCAATACTTTCCGGATATTCGGATTGAGACGAAGCTGAAGAATGTCGAGAAGCGGAACGACGTTCTTCTCGGCGAACTTCTCCGCCGGGCGAAGAGCCGGCTCCAGCTCGGATTGGATCTGGCGGGGGGCGTTGCGTTCACGCTCGAGGCGGTCGATCAGCCGAGCACCGACCACGACCAGTACACGAAGTCGGAAAAAATTTCGAAGGCGATCGAGATCATCGGCGATCGAATCAACGGTTTTGGCATCGCCGAGCCGCTGATCCGCAAGGTGGGTACGAACCGCATCGAGGTGCAGCTGGCGGGCGTCAACACCCGCGACAATCCTGACATCGTTGACAACGTCAGAGCCCCGGCCCGCCTCGATTTCCGCACGGTGCATCCGACGCTCACCCCTGGACCAGGCGTCGAAACCCCTCCGGGCTATGAAATCAAAACGCTCGATTACGAAGATCGTCGGGGCGAGACCGGAACCGAAGAACTTTTCGTCAAGCGCCGGCCCGACATGACGGGCGAGGCAATTTCCAATTCATTCGCGCGTCCCGATCTCTACGGAAAGCCTGAAGTCATTCTCCAATTTACCAAGGAAGGCCGCACGCGGTTTGCGGAAGTCACGCGAGAAATCGCGGAATACGGCAAGACTTCCGGTCGACTTGGTCGCCTGGCCATCATTCTCGACGGCAAACTTTATTCCGCCCCGACCGTTCGTGAGGAAATCAACAGCGATTCTGCCCAGATCACGGGCAATTTCACCGATCGCGAAGCGATGAATCTCTCGAACGTGCTGAACAACCCGTTGGACGTTGAACTCCAAGTACGGCAACAATACGAGGTCGGACCGAGCCTTGCGGCCGACGCGATCGCGAGCGGCAAGCGTGCAACCTATATCGGTGTGGCGCTCGTCGCTGCGTTCATGATCGCCTACTACACGCTGGCCGGAGCCATCGCGGTGTTCAGCGTCACGCTCAACATTTTGATCGTTCTGGGTGTGCTGGCCAGTCTCGGTGGCACGCTGACCATGCCGGGCATCGCAGGTATCGTCTTGACGGTGGGTATGGCGGTTGACGCACACATCCTGATTTTCGAGCGCATGCGCGAAGAGCTGGCGGCGGGCAAATCGCTCGTGGCGGCATTCCACGCCGGCCATGACAAGGCCTTCACCACGATCGTCGACGCGAATCTCACGACGCTGATTACCTCGGGTCTGATGATTGCGTTCGGTACCGGTCCGGTG
>DAITQE010000054.1:0-11159 GCA_036833235.1 Opitutus sp. | reverse complement strand
GATCCGGATTTTGCGAAGGATCGGCCCGAGCCGTTCGCGCAGTGGCGCAACCCGCAGAAAGCCACGTTTCACGATCGCGCTGAATTCGACGTCGATTACGGCCACGGCGTGGTGCTCCACGTCACCCTGGCGACGCCCGGCGCGTTCACGCTCTGGCACGGCGACACGCCCGACGCTCCGCCGGCGCGCCGCGAAAGTTTTTACGCCGAACTCACTGGCACCGCTGCGACGTTCACCACGACCTTCGCCCCAGCCCCGCGGCGCTAGCCCGAATAATTTACCGAACAAGGCCACCCGACGCTCCGTTGTCGTTTCTAAATTAACGAGAGCAGAGGGAAAATCCGTCATGGATTTCTCTGCTTCCTCCGCGCCCTCTGGTAAAATGGTTTACGTTTGGTTGCGGCTGCCGCGGTGTGAATTATTCGGGTTAGCTGCCCTGACCCCATTCGGCGCTCCAGCGATCAGTGAGAGCGGAAGCTTTTCACGTAAGTCACAAGCGCTTTGATTTCCTCCGCGGTGAGCTTGTCCGCAAACGCCGGCATTTTCGCGGTGCGGCGTTTGTCCTTCGAACCCTCGCGAATCTGTCGCTCGATGTCGGCATCGCTGAGCCGGCTTTCGGACAGATCTTTCGCGCCAGCCTTCCGGCCCGCGGGCGTTCGCGCTTTTCCGTCCAACCCATGACACGCCGCGCACCGGTTTTCGAAGATGGCGGCCGGCGCTTCAGCAGCCGCACGTTCCGCGGCCCCCAATGCGAAGAGCGCGACGTAAATTAAACGGACGTGGTTCGGGCAAAGTTTCATCCTGTACTGGTCTTCACACGATTCTCGTCTCCGCGCAATCGTCGTGTGCGGGGGTTTGGGGTGGCTTTGGTTAATTGACACGCGACCTCGGACAGCATCGGTCGGGCCGATGTCGGGCATCGGAATTACCGATGAGTGGATCCAAGGCGCATGGTGTAGGATGTCGCCGTCGCAATTCGTCCTCATCATGAACATCCAACCTTCGTTCGAAATCACCCACTCAATTCCGTTCTGCTCCCTCGGCAGATCCGCCCTGATCGGCTCGCGCGCCGTTCGGCTTCGCCTCGGGCGGGCTTCGGGCGCCGCCAGGCGAGACCCGTGGCGCTCCCGGGGCGAACCCGACGCGCGCCCGAAGGATCCGGCAGGGATTTACGGGCGATCACCAGACTCACCTGATGACGTGGCACGACCATGCCGACGGGACACGGGAGGTCAGGCAACGATTGCATGCGACCTCCGCCGGACGATCACGCGGTTGCGACTTCGGCTGCCGTCGACCTCGAGAGGAGGATGCCATCATGGCTAAAGTGAAACTGAATGCCGGGCTCGGCGAGCTGTCGGGCGGAATTGGAAACTGGGTTTTCCGGCAGCAATACGGGCAGACGGTGATCGCGGTCCGACCGGAGAAGAAATCGGTTTCGACCCCAGCGCAAAAAGAGCGTCAGCAGAGGTTTCTGGCGGCAACGGATTATGCGCGGAACGTTCTCGCGGATCCGCTGCAGCGCCGGCTATATCAGGCACTCGCGGCCAAGCGGAAGAAACCGGTGAATGCGCTGCTCATCAGCAACTGGCTCACGCCACCCGTCATCGAATTGATCGATGTCTCCGGTTATCGCGGCGCGCCCGGCGATCTGATCAAGGCCATCGCGATGGACGACATCGAGGTCGTGGCGGTGCGCCTCTCGATCCGCGAAATCGCGGGCGTCATTATCGAACAAGGCGCGGCGACTCGTGTGCACGGCGTGTGGATTTATCGAGCAACGCGTGCGCTGCCCCTGGACCGTCGTATTCAGATTGAGGCGACCGCCACCGACCGTCCTGGCCACGACGGCACAGCGACGGTCGAGTTTCCCACGGGGTGAAACGATAGGCGGTAATTAATTCCGCACTGGCGGCGGAGCATCGCGTCGCGCGCGCTTGCCGGAGGAACCTTCGAGGCAATTAACAACTAACGCCGTGACCCTTTCCGTGCGGCGGTATTCATCGTTATTTCATCGCCTCTTCATCATCACTTCACGGGCATTCTGCCCGTGGGACGGCGCTCCGCGCCGCGCGCGTCGGAAAAATTCTGCGACTTGCGCGGCGCGGCGGGGTAATGGCGAAGGAGCCATGAATAATCTACGCCTTGCCTTTCGGTTGCTTCGCAAAACTCCCGGGTTCACCGCGCTTGTCATCTTCACGCTGGCGCTCGGCATCGGTGCTAACGCCGCCATCTTCAGTCTGGTCAACGCCACGTGTCTCCGCGCTCTCCCGTATCCGGATGCGGAGCGCCTGGTCCACGTCGGGGAACGGTCCAGTCAGTACTCCGACATGAGCGTGTCCTATCCCAATTTCATCGATTGGCGCGCTGCGCAGGACGTCTTCAGCGGACTGGCAATTTATCGCACCGACGGCGCGAAATTGAAAACGACCGACAGCGCTGAGCAGGTAACCATCGCCGAGGTGTCGCAGGATTTTTTCGCCGTTGTGGGACTGCATACGGCGATCGGCCGCGATCTTCGCCCCGACGATGATCGCGTAGAGGCTGCGCCCGTGACTTGGCTCACTCACGCGGCATGGAAACGATTCTTTCAAGCGCAGCCAGATCTGGTCGGACGGACCGTAATGCTCAACGGCGTCGCGACGACCGTGGCCGGAATTCTGCCGGAGGAGTTTCGGTTTCATCGGTACGCGGACGCGTATGTGCCGATCGAACCGATCGTCGATCGGCAGTTCATGCGCGAACGCGCCAACCACAATGGCACCGCGGTCATCGGACGGCTGAGGCCGGGAATAGCGATCGAAACGGCACGCTCACAATTAGCCGCGATCGAGAAGCGACTCGAACAGGAATATCCACAGGCAAACGGCGGCGTTGGCGTCACCGTGATCCCGTTGCGCCAGCGGCTGCAAGGAGACGCGACCACCGGTCTCTACCTGCTTCTCGGCGCCGTGGGAATGGTTCTGCTGATCGCGTGTGTGAACGTGGCGAACATGCTCCTCGCGCGCTCGTTCGGCCGCAGTCGCGAAATGGCGATTCGGACAGCTTTGGGCGCGACGCGGCGGGATCTCTTCCGGCAGTTGCTGACGGAAAGTCTGCTCCTCGCGCTCGGCGGTGGCATTCTCGGCGTGTTGGCCGGGCAGTTGGGCTATGGCTTCGTCGCGCGGCTGGCGCCTTGGGAAATGCGGGAACTCATGCAAGGCACGAGCGGTTTCGATTATGGGGTCTGGCTGTTCATTGCGGGCGTGACGCTCGTGACCGGCGTCGCATTTGGCCTCGCGCCCGCCTGGCAACTTTCGCATGCGAATCCAAATGATGCCCTGAAGAACACCCGTCCCACCGTGCGCACGCTCTTCGGCCGATTTCATTTATCCGACCTGCTCGTGCTCGTGCAGGTCGCACTGGCGGTGATGTTGCTGGTCGGAGCCGGATTGATGATTCGCAGTCTGCAGCGGTTGACCGCTGTTCCGACCGGGCTCCAGCCGGAGCACGTGTTGACACTGCGCATCTCGACTCCGCCGGCGGCCACGATGACGAATGATCCGGCCGCGTTCATCCGCCATCACGAGACGGTGCTCGAGCATGTGCAGAGGTTGGGCGAGATTCAGTCGGCCGCGTTTGCCTCCTCGCTGCCGTACACCTGGAACACGTCCTCGAATTCGTTTTTCCGTCCGGACCGGCCGCTTCCGTTGCCTGGCAAATATCCCACGACGAACCTGCATGTGATCACGCGGGATTACTTCCAAACGATGGGTATTCCGCTGGTGCGCGGAGCGCTGTTCGACGGGCACGAGCCGCGGCCGCCCGTTCGGGATGGCGTGCCGTTTACGATGGCCGACCTGCCGAAGATCTACGCCAATTTCATCGTCAGCGCGGTGATCAGCCGAAAAATGGCCGACCAGTTCTGGCCCGGCGAGGATCCCGTCGGAAAGACGTTTCAGATCGGTCCGCCTGAAATGAATCTGCCGCGGATGAAGGTTATCGGGGTGGTAGGCAATACGACGCAGACCGGCGCGGAGCACGGCGAGCAGGTCGAGTACTATACGCTCCTCTCGCAATGGCCCGCGGCAATGTCACTGCACCTGATCGTGCGCACGCGGCAGGAGCCCTCTGGTGTAGTCGCTTCGCTGCGTCGTGCGATTCACGAAATCGTCCCGGACGAGCCCATTTTCGATGTCGAGTTGATGTCGGCGCGGATCGCGAATTTTTCGTCGGACCGGCGGTTTAGCATGGGCCTGTTTATATTTTTTGCCGCGACGGCGCTGTTGCTGGCTGCGGTCGGCATTTACGGAGTGCTGGCGTGTCTCGTTGGCCAGCGGACGCGCGAGATCGGAATCCGAGTGGCGCTAGGCGCACAGCGCTCCGATGTGCTGCGGAACGTGATCGGGCGTGGTCTGATGGTGGCCGCGCCGGGAGTGGCGATCGGATTGATGGCGGCGTGGGCGGGAAGCCGCTGGCTGCAGTCCCAGCTCTTCGGTATTTCCGGGGCGGATATACCAGCCTATGTCGCAAGCGGGTTGCTGCTGTTGGTCGCAGCCCTGCTGGCCTGCATCCTGCCCGCTCGGCGCGCCGCTGCCGTGAATCCGGTCGAAGCGCTCCAGGCCGAGTGAAAAACGTTCCTCCGAACGCGCAGAACTTCATTTTGAGGAGCATCGAACGCGGCGTCAGTCGTCGGGCGTCTGCCGGAGCAACATTCGCAATCAATAGACAACTAACGGCGCGGCCACTTCTGGCCGGTCTGGGCGTAATTTGTAGTTGAGTGGGACGGAGCGCGAGATTGTATACAGGCTCATCACTGCGAAAGACTCCATGTTCTCGGCGTGCTCACCTTCGTTTTCGCGCACTGCGCAGCGGATGGAGGAAGCTCTTGTCATTTTGGATACTTTGCAGGCTTCAGCCGAGCTGCTGCAGCCGCTTTCCGCTCTCGCCTTACTTGCGCTGGCAGGCCTGGGGCCGGAGGATGCATGGTCGGATGCCGGCTGCCCGATGCTCGGCGTGACCGAAATCATGAATTTTGTGAAGCGACGCTACGACATCAATCCAGGAGCGGAAGGCCGAGAGTCTCTTCAGCGCCAGACGTTGCCGTTCTTCAAACTTCGCCGCCTGATCCTCCTCAACGCCGACAACCCCCACCGTCAGGCGAACTCGCGCTATTGCGTGTATCAACTCGATCCGGCGTTCGTCGCTGTTCTGAAAACGTTTGGTTCCGAATTATACATGCCTGCGTTGGCCTGTTTTCGTGACCGCCATGTCGGACTTGGGGACGCCGTGGGATCAAATCCTAATCCCACCGATCTGCCCGCAGTTTTGCCATCGGGTGAGCAGCTGTGGCTGCCGCGTACGCTCGAGGGCGAAATGACTCGATCACTCCTCGAAGTATTTTGTCCGAAGTTCGCGCCGGGAGGAGACGTGCTTCATGTCGCCGGAGCGCCAGGAAATCACGCCTTGGGAAATCGAGCAGCGCTGAAGGCTTGTCGGCTGTTCGCGGACCCGACGCTTGATCTTCCGGATTTGGTGATTCACGGACCGACGGAAAATCGCTTCGTGCTCGTGGACGTGGCGCATCGTCGCGGACCGATCGACGATCTTCGGCGTCAGGTGCTCGAAAAGAATTTCGCTGAACCTGGGCGTCGGCTGGTCCTGGTCACCGCCTTTCGCACGCGATTGGATCTTGTGCGAACGATTGATCAGATTGCGTCCGACACCTCGGTTTGGATCGCCGAATCACCGTTTCGATTGATCCACGTCCAGAGTGGAAACGAGGAGGCCAATGCAGAAAACATCGGTCGTCTCGACGCGCGTCAGAAGGACGCCTGGGTAAAAACCAAGCCAAAAGGGTCGAGTTAGAATCCACGATACGTTTATCGGCTGGTAGTAAAACTAGCCAACGGCACAAGTGCGGGCCTTGCCGTTGGTGAAAGAGCGTGAACGCCAACACCTATTGTCGCGCAGCACGAAACCTCGCGGTCACACCGGAAGCGTCGATGCCGCGGGCAACGTAAAGTAGAACATCGCTCCTTCGCCGCTACGGCTCTCGGCGTCCACGCGGCCGCCGTGCCGGCGGATGATGCGCTGCACGGTTGCCAGACCGACCCCGGTGCCGGGAAATTCGCTCGTGGTGTGGAAGCGTTGGAATGCGCCGAAAAGATGCCGCGCCAGGGCGCGGTCAAAGCCGGCTCCGTTGTCACGCACGAAGTAGATCGTTTCACCGTTTCGTTCGGCGACGCCGAACTCGATCCGAGCATTCGGTTCGTTCGCGGTGAACTTCTAGGCGTTGCCGAGCAGATTCTCGAGCACGTTATGGAGCAGGGGGGCGTCGCCTGTCACCACCACATCAGGTGTGATGATGACGTTCACTTTGTTTTCGGGGTGGTTGCGCGCAAGTTCGCGAGCGACGTCCTGCGCGAGTTCGGAGAGATTCACCGCGCGGAAGTGCAGCGTGCCTCGGGTGACGCGGGCCAGGTCCAGCATCGCATCGATCAAGTGGCTCATCCGCTGCGCCGCAGCCCGGATGGCATGCAGGTCTTTGCGGCCTTCGTCGTCCAATTTAGCGTCGTAGTCCTCGAGCAACGCACGGCTAAAACCGTCGACGCTGCGCAGCGGCGCGCGCAAATCGTGCGACACCGAGTAGGAGAACGACTCGAGCTCGCGATTGGCGACTTCCAGCTGCGCGGTGCGCTGGCGTACTCGCTCCTCCAACTCGTCATGCGCTTTCTGCAGGCGACGTTTTTACAGCAGCACGCGGAAAGTCTGCGCCCCCAGCAATGCGCCGAGAACGATCATCAACGTCACAAACCACGCTTGACGCCACACGGGCGGCAGCACGACGAAATCAAAGGTCGCAGGCGTCGGATCGACATTGAACTCATGGTCGCGCGCGCGAACTTCGAAGTGATGACGTCCGCTCGGCAGCGTGAAGAACGAGTGGCCGGCATCGGACGTGAAGGCGGACCACGACTGGTCATCGAGACGGAAGGAAAACTCCAGCCGCACCTCCTTTGACTCGCGCCACCGTCCCACGCCGCTCCAGAGAATGGAAATGTTCCCCGGCTGCGACACGCGTTCCGGGCCCGCCGTGATCATCGTGCGCGGTGGCGGCCCGGCGAATTGGTGGCAGACAGTCGAGAACTCGGACTCGGGTGCCGGGGGTGACGCCTTTTCCCACGCGCGTTGGTTCCAACGTACGGTGTAACGATTGATCCACAGCTTGCCGGAGGGGGAGGCCTTCAAACTGCCTCCGTCGTGGGCGAGGTTCAATTCCTCGGGCAGCACGTCCGCTGTCCAAGTGTTGCCGTCGAAGCGACTGAAGCCCCGATCGGTCGCGGCCCAGATCGATCCATCGACGGTCTGCGCGAGGGCACGAACGCTGTTCGCCGCCAGGAGGCCGTCCTTGCCCGGGAATTGCCGCCACGATTTGCCGTCGTACCGCAGCGCCCCGTACTGCCGCGTGCCGATCCAGAGTTCGCGGTCGCGGGTGGTGAGCATGGATTCGATAATCCCGATGCGCATCGCGTCACTCGGAAAAACTTCCTTCCACGATTTGCCGTCGTAAAAGGCGAGTACGTTGCGCCCAGCCCAGATCTTCCCGTCGCGTGATTCTCCGATGCAGGAAAATTTTTCGATCGGCTCCGGCCGGTGCGATGGTGGGAGAAGGGTCGCAGGGCTTTCGGCGGCGTCGGCGCGAGGCGCACGGCCGGGTTGGTGGTGATGCGTCCAGGTGCCGTTGTGGAACTGCAGAATGCCATCACGATGTTGCTTCGGGCCGGAGGAATCCACCGCGGCGCCGAACCACAGCGAGCCATCGGACGATTCGAACATCCCGCGCCAGTCCACGCCCCAGGAAAAATTGGCGTGGACGTCGCGCGACCATCTGGCGCCGTCGAAGCGCGCGGTGGACGCGGTGTGTTCGTGGCTGCCAGCCGCCCACACGACACCATCACGCGTACCCAGCAACGCCACGGGTGTATCCATCAATCCATCTTCGACGCCGTAGCTCGTCCAGCGGTCGCCTTCGTGGAGCACGGCGCGCCCGTTACGCTGCAGAAACCACTGCGCGCCCGTCGGGCTTTCCCATTGAAAGTTGAGATCGTGCAGCGTGAGCCAGCGCGAGGTCTGATAGTCGACGCGCTGGATGTCGGCGTTGGGCCCGGCAATCCAAAGCGCGCCGTCCTGCGTTTGCAGCAGGAGGTTCAGGGCAGTCGGGATTGGCACCTCGGGTTTCTGATAGGTGCGCCATTTCCCGTCGTGATAAGCGTAGAGGACGTAGCGGGCCGAGAGCCAGACTACGCCGTCGCGGGTCTGGAGAAGTTGCGCCCCATCTGGCGCCACCCCCGGCGTCGGAATCGGCCGGGTCTGCCACGTGGCTCCATCAAACACGTTTATCTGTTCTGCCGGCGCGGATACGACCCAGACCGTGCCATCGCGCAGTGGGAGAATGTTCGGCATGCGACCGCTGAGGATTCCGTTCGTTTCGTTATAGAGGGTCCAAGTGCCCTGCAGGGAGGCGGCGGAGTTTGCTTCGGCGTCGTTGGGCATCGGCATGTAGCAGAGGATTTCACCGCCCTTGCTTCCAAACCAGATCCGGCCCTGGCGATCAGCAGAAACCTCGGTGAGATCCGCACGATTGGTTGGCAGCGAGGTGCTGCGCGACCGCGCGAGCACGGCCTGGGGCAGGAGAACAACTTTCAGGAAACGATAGCGCTCGTCTTTCTGCAGTCGCTGGGCATTCGCGGCGTCCGTGTAAAGTGTCCAGGTGCTTTGCTGACGACGCAGCGCGCCCCAGGAAGTCGCGGCCCAAAGCGACCCATCGGGGGCGATAACGAGGCGCCTCACATCGGCAAACTTTACTCCGACGCCCGGAATAAGCCGCGTCCATTTGCCCTCGCTGAACTGACTGATACCCCACCAACCTCCGGCGTTGAGCGCCCCGTTGGGCTCGAAGCAGATTCCGGACACCCAGCCGGCGAGAATTCCGCCGTCGCTGGCGAGGTGGCGCTTCCATTCGAAACCATCGTAACTCGAAAGACCGTCCGCGGTGCCGAACCAGATTGTCCCATCCTTTCCTTCTGCGAGGCACTGCGCATCGAGGCCGTTCATATCGGCGAACGCGCGCCATTGCCACGACTGCTGTAGTGGATCGCCGTAGGTCGGTTCGTACGAACTTACCCCGCGACAGGGATTACCGCTGACGGCGAGAGCGACTCCAAGCCAGACCCACCGGGCGGTGGCCGGGCCGAGCCACGCGACAATTCCACTCCGTGGCCGCGCGGCAGTGGTGGCGCGAGGTTCGGGGATCCCGCACGAGTCGTGTGCGTGAGCGAAGCTGTTCAATGAAGGAAGCGCCGATGGTTGCGTCGGGAGCCGGTGAGGCGTGATAGCTGGGATTAGCGAGCCAGAAGCACGCGGAGAATAGATTTTCGGCGCATGCTTTCGAGCGAATAGTGCGCGATGGCCCGGATCGGCAGCAGCTTCGATGACGATGCATCTCCGGGGCCAGCATCCACGACAAATCCCGCGATGACCGCAGAACCTGCAGACACCCTGGAAGCCCAGGTCGAGAGATGGAGCAGACGCTGCCGCGGAAACGGTGAGACATGTAACACGCGTGATAAGAGAGCGTGACGATTTCCAAGGCAAAATCTACGCATCTGGTGTAACTTGGACGCGATGATCACACCTTTGGCGAACGGCCCACTGCACGCTGAAAACGTTTCGGCGCTGAAAAACGATCGTGGAGAAAACATCAACCCGGATCCTTCCATCTTTCTTTGCCGCTGCGGCGCGTCGAAAAACAAACCGTATTGCGATGGCTCACACACCGCGGCTGCGTTTTCGGACCAGCGATTGCGTAATCAATCGTCAACTCCGACGCAATTTGTCGGCCGGGAAATCACGATTGTTGATGACTTCTCGCTCTGCGCCCACGCGGGCGAATGCGTGGATGGCGCGCCCAAGACATTTTTCGTCAAAGGGCCGGACGGGCGGGCGTCAATGCCCGATGCGTCGCCCACCGAACAAATCATCGCGACGATTCGGCGGTGTCCGTCGGGTTCGCTCTTGTATATGCTACACGGCAACCGCGTGCATGAGTACTTCTCGGAGACGGATGTGCGGGTCGAAAAAGACGGGCCCTACCACGTTCATCGGATGAAGCTCAACGGTGAGGCGCAGCCGGCAACGGAAGACCACTACACGCTTTGCCGCTGCGGCGCATCGTATAACAAGCCTTTCTGCGATGGACGACACGCGAAGGTGGGTTTCCGCGACGGCTCCTGAGCCAACGACTTTCTTATCGAATAAACGGGGCTTGCCTGGTGGGAAAAGGGGCTGAAGGAGCGTGGGGTCGAAGTTCGCGGCCCAATGAGGCGGAGATCGCCGCGGACAATTCTGGGTTTGCGGCCGACGAACCGATCGAAGCTCTCGGCCCGATGCTGAAGTTGCCGAGCCGATGCGAATCTTCACGGACAGAGATCGAAAAACATCTCCGCTCTTTGACGCGACACCAGGCGATGTCCGCTCGTCAACGAGGCCCGCAACGGGCCCGACAAGGAGGGCTCCGGATACCGGCGTGTATTTACAAGGTTCAGTCAAAATATGCGCTATTTTTTTCAAAGGCTGCTGCAGATCCAACCTCACCAAGCCGGCCCATACGCCGAAGTTCTCACCAGCTCTCAGCGTTTTTAGTATCATGAACCAAACCATCCCCGCCGCATATCATCGATGCTGGCTGCGTCTTGCTTCAGGAAATGTGTCTGGGTTTCATCCTTCTCAAACCTGTGGTCGGTTGGGTTGCCGGTATCGATCTGGCCTTGTTGGGAAAGCAGGATTCGAAAATCTACGACGGCACCAACGGTTCGAAATATACCGATGGCTTGATCGTTGCGCATGTTTCACTCCCGCACGGCCGCCTCGCGTCGATCGAAACCGTCAATATTTTTGAGCGCGATCCTCTCAGTGTCATCCGCTTTCCGAAAACCTCGTCCGAGGCCGTGGAATGCACCATTAATGGCCAGCCAGCCAGGTTGGTTGACTTTCTTTTGAGCCAGGGGAGTGGAGACGGGCAGAGGCCGCTAATAGGTGACTTCGCCGGTGCTGATATCAACGTATCTGTGCAGAAAATCGATCGGGCGTCCGGCCGGGTGGCGTTCTACGCCCCTGTC
>DAITQE010000053.1:0-11292 GCA_036833235.1 Opitutus sp. | reverse complement strand
CCATTTTGCGAGTTCGATCAGAAAACTGTCCCGCGCGTTGCGGTGATAGTCATTGCGCGCGGTCTGGTAATTTTTGACGCCGTATTTTTCGGAAACAAGTTTTGCGTCCGAACAACCACAGACGGTGTCATGCCAGCCAACCGTGTCAGCGGTGATCGAAGCCAGAATGCGGCCCATATCGGAATGCAGGCAGTAGGGCGCGCGGAGATAAAAAATGTGCTGGCCCTTGAGTGTGTCCGGCAGGTTGTAGCGTTCGGAGGGGACGTCGGCGTGATAGAGGAGAACGCCGACGTTGGCGCCACCTTCGAGATCGGTCAGCCGAAGGGTCTTTCCCCGGCTGATCACACCTGACCAGAGTCCGGAATGGGTGAGCGTCCTGGTGAAGATCGGCGTGTCGGGTGTGGTGTTGATGATAAGGTCCATGCGAGAAACGGAGTGTTACGTTTATTCAGAAACGTGTGACGTCAAGGACTAGCAGGGCTTGGGCCAGATTTATGGGGTAATCGTAATGGGTGGGAGCGCGGGCGTTCCGCCCGCTCATTCCCAAAGCGGGCGGGACGCCCGCGCTCCCAGGGGGCCAACCCGCCTCAAAGCAGCGGGGGAATAGACGTCGAGGTGAGGTTGAGTTTTGCGTGCTTCACGCCCTTGCAGGCGCCGAGCGTGTCGGCGAGGCGGCGAAGATCACGCGCTGGTCCCTGCACGAGGAGAACCTCGAGATAGTGATGATGCTCGAGGTGCACGTGCGTCGAGGTGACGACCATCAAATAATTCTGGTGCTGAATATCGGCGAGTTTTCGCTGGAGGTTTCGTTTTCGATAGTCGTAAACGAGGCTGATCGTACCGGCCATGCTCTGCGTGCCGAGTTCCTGCGCGTGATCGAGCAGTTGTTCGCGGGCCATCTCGGCGATCGCGTGCGAGCGGTTGGGCAGCTTGCGGCGCACCACCATATCGTCGAGTTCATCGAGCAGATTCGCAGGCAGCGACACGCTGAAACGGGCAACTTTGGTGGAGGCAGGTCGGGGCATGGGGTGTGGTAATTGGTAATTTGGAGTTGGTAGTTGGTAAAAGGTGTGGCGAGTGGGTAAAACCAATTACTAACCACCAACTACAAAATACGGCGATGGCTTAGAACAGCCGCGCGTAGCGGTCGATTTCCCACGAGCTCACGTGCTGATGGTAGTGGCGCCATTCCTCGGATTTGTAGGCGATGAATTCGTCGCGAAGGCCCTGGCCGAGTGTTTTCGTGACGAAGGGGTCGGCTGCGAAGGCGTTGACGGCTTCCATGAGATTTTGCGGGAGATGAGCGATGCCGCGCGCGCGAAGCTGGTCATCGTTGAGCTCGTAGAGGTTGTCTTCTTGAGGATGGCCGGGATCGAGATTTTCACGAATACCTTCGAGGCCGGCAGCGAGAGCGAGCGCGGTGGCGAGATATGGGTTGCAGGAGGAGTCGGCGTTGCGGCTCTCGCATCGGCCACCACTCATCGGAACACGGATGGAGTTGGTGCGATTGTTTGTGCCGAAAGAATTGAATACAGGCGCCCAGGAGTAGTACGACATCATCCCGCGGCGGACGAGGCGTTTGTAGCTGTTAACCGTCGGCGCCATCGCGGCGCAGATGGCAGGACCGTGGCGGATCACTCCGGCGATAAATGAATAAGCCGTGGGCGTGAGACCGAGGCCGCGCGGGTCGTCTTTGGCGTCACAGGCAAAGATGTTTTTGCTGGTGGCGAGATCCGACAGCGACATGTTGAAGTGCGCGCCGTTGCCGGTTTTGTTCTCAAACGGTTTCGGCATGAACGTGGCCAGCAGGCCTTCCTCAGCGGCATAGTGACGAGCGAGTGTGCGGAAGAAAACGTAGCGATCGCACATCGTGAGTGCGTCGGCGTATTTGAAATCGAACTCGAACTGGCTGTTGGCATCTTCGTGATCGAGCGAGTAGAGATCCCAGCCCAGTGCATCGATCGCGGAGCTGACTTTGTCGATCCAGGGAAAGCGATCCATGAAACCCTGGACGTCGTAACAGCTTTTGTTGAGACGATCGTCGGGATTCGGGATGGACAGACTGCGACCGTCGGCGCCGAGTTTCACGACGTAGACTTCGCATTCGATTCCGAGATTCATGCCGAAGCCGAGCGAGGCGGCGTCGGCGAGAACTTTTTTCAGGGCGACGCGGGTGCTGATCTCGTAAGGCTCGCCGTGGAACGTGTTGTCGGCGGGAAACCAGGCGACCTCGGGTTTCCACGGTAGTTGGAATCCGCGATCGAGATCGGGGACCGAGGCAATCTCATCGTCGTTGGGAGACTGACCGAGACCATCGAGCGCGTAGCCGGTGTAGAGTTCGGAGCCATGCGCGAAGTGGAGAAAATGATCGATGGGAACGAACTTTCCCTTGGGCACGCCATGAAGATCGACGAAGGCGCCGAGGCAGTATTTGACGCCCTTGGCTTTGAGCGTGGCTTGGAGTTCGAGGATTTGCTGGTCGGATTTCATGAAATGGAAGGCGGGAAAGTAGTTAGTAATTGGCCGTTGGTAGTTGGTAATTGGTGACCGACCGCGACTAGGGACGGCTGCTTGGAAGCCGATCGGATGGTGCGAAATAGGACGCGTTTAACGGTGGTCGCTCGCGCAGGCCTTGGCGGATGAGTTTTGCGAGGTCATCGACGATCCAGCGGAAAAGTCTTTTGCCGTGCGCGGCGGTGGCTCGACTCGGCATGCCTGTCACGCCGTTGGTACTCGTGCGGTTGACAGGATGCGCGAAGACGAGACCGAGGGTGCGGTCCGGATCATCGGAGGTGCGAAGTTTTTCTGTGCGGACCAGCTTCGGCGTTACTGCCATCATCAAGGAAGTTTCGGCGGCGTTCGCGTGCCAGTCCGCTGCGTCAGCGAAGAACGCACGCCGCACGCGCGGGCTGATTTCCGCGGTGTTGATGACGGCGAGCATCATGTCGTCGTGGCGACTGCGCAGGACTTCGAGCGCGCAACGCAGCGGTGCGGCGTTGGTGACGTGAGCATTCACGATGAAGAGCCGGCGAAAACCAGACGCATGGACCCAGTCACCAATCTCGGTCACAAGTGCGATCAAGGTTTGGGGACTGAGCGCAATCGTGCCGGGCCAGCGATGCGAATGCCCAAGCGAGCAGCCATAGGGCAACAGCGGAAGAACGGGCACGCCGGTTTGGGCGCCGGCCGTGGTGCAGACCTGATCGGCGAGCGCGGAATCCATCCCGGTTCCGAGGTGCGGACCATGCTGCTCTGTCGCGCCGACGGGTAGAATCACGGCATCAACGCCGCGTGCGGGCAGTCGACCGATTTCCTCCCAGGTCAATTCGGCCCAGGATGTTTTCTGCGCGAGGTTTTTGCGAAGGCGGGGCATGCGATTAGGGCCGGAGTAATTCTCGGCGAGCAACACGTTCGCTCATGTGGCAGGCGAAACGGTCGCGTTGGCGTTGCGCCATCCAGTGGTTGATTTCGTCGAGATTCGCGACCGGTGTGGTGCTGAACGGGAGCGTGTGGAGATAACCGTCGGGGCCGAACTCGGGCGTCATGGAAAAGGTACTACGTCCGGCTCGCTCGCCGGCGGACCAGAGAATGCTCCACCAACGTTCATGAGCGTTCAGCGCCGCGCGATATTCGGGTGCGTTGGGATGCGGCACTTGCGGACCTTGTTCATAGCCTACGCGCGCGTGGACGTGATGGGTTCGTTCGGCGCACAGCGCGAGAATCTCCGGTTCATCGTCGAGGACGAGGCGTTCGCTGACGCAGCACCAGTGGGAAAAATCACACGTGAGTCGGAGCGCGGGCAACTGTTCGAGCAGATCGCGCGTGGTCCACGGATTGAACGTGGATCGACTGCGATGGGTTTCGAAGCTCACGATCACTCCAAGGCTGGCTGCGGCGTCGAGAGCACGTCCGAAAAAATCGACGCTCCGCGCAAGTGGCCAGGCATCGCAGCCGGCCAGAACCGTGGTAAAAACCGGCGAGCATTCGAGTGACGTTTCTGTTTTGCGGCGGAAATCTTCGAGGTGACGCGCGGTGTCCTTTGTTTCGGGCACGTAGCTGCCGCCGGTGGTAATTTCGGCGATAAACGGCACGCCGGCTGCGCGTAGTTTGGCGGAGAACTCGCGACGGGAGAGGGCGTCCGCCGGGACCGGGCCTTCGACTCCGTCGAACATACCACCGTGGCAATCGGCGAGTGCGGCTTCGAGGTTGAAGCCGTTCGTCCAAAGTGAGCGGAAGAGTTGAAGGCGCATGTTAGGGCTCGAGCGTTCGCGCGAGGCGGAAGCCGACGTTATCGCGATGCTGATTCAGCGGCAGCGCGTCGCGCCACGCACTGCGCAGCAAGCGAGGAAGATAATCCCAGGCGCCGCCTCGAATGACGCGTCGCTCACGATCGCCGCCAGCGAGCCACGCGGAGCCATCAGTGGGCGCGTCGGCGTAGGTGGAATGCCAGACATCTTCGACCCATTCGCAGACGTTGCCATGGAGATCGTGCAGGCCGAAGGCATTCGGCGCATGGCAACCGACGGGAGTGCGCGTGCCAGGACCGATGCGCTGGCCGTTTTCGGAGTAAAGAAAATTGGCGTCCGTCGGGGTGATTTCGTCGCCCGTGGCGAACGCCGAGCGGGTGCCGGCACGGCAGACGTATTCCCATTCCGCCTCCGTGGGCAGGCGGAACGGCTCGTGGGTTTCGGCGCTCAACCAGGCGCAATAGGCCTGCGCCTCGTTCCAGCTTACGTTTACGACGGGGAGGCCCGGTTCGTCGCCGGGATCGTGATACGGAGCAAATGCGCGGTACTCTCCGACGGTCACTGGAAAACTGCCGAGGGCGAAGGCGTGGGCGATCGTGACACGATGAGCCGGGCGCTCCGTGTCAGTCGCGAATTTATCATCGGCGGTTTCGCCCATCACGAAGGATCCGGCGGCGAGTTTCACCATGGCGGAAGCGACGGGCGTTTCAGAGATCATCGACCCACCTTCCGTTTTGTACGTTGGCTGGAGGAACCAGCGCATAGTCGGTCCAGCCGGTCGTGAGACCGCCGTCGATGACGATATTCTGGCCTGTGATGTAACCAGATTCGTCCGACGCGAGAAAATGACAGAGCGCCGCGACTTCCTCCGGCTCGCCGAGACGACCGAGTGGTGTGCGACGCTCGATGAACGGAATCTCGGGATTATCGGGGATGTCCGTCACGGCCGGCGTGCGAATGGTGCCTGGGCTGACGGCGTTTACCGTGATGCGACGCGGTGCGAGTTCGATCGCGCCGAGGCGCGTGAAATGAATCACGGCCGCTTTCGTGGGCGCGTAAATCGCGGAGTTGGGCGTGGCGATGATGCCGACAAACGAGGCGGTGTTGATTACGCGTCCACCATCTGCGAGCACGCGGCTGGCGTGCTTAATCCCGAACGCGACGCCGTGCACATTCACGGCGAAGGCTCGCTCAAGCAACGGTGCGGTGAGGCCGTCGAAACCGACACCGAGTGGTTGAATGCCCGCGTTGTTCACGAGAATGTCGACGCGTCCGAATTTTTCCTGTGCAGCATCGAGCATCGCGGCGACATCGGCCTCGCGAGAGACATCGGTCTCGTGAAAATCGAAACCGTCGGGCGAGGGATGGCGATCGGCGACGAGCACGCGCGCACCGGCTTCAAGAAATCGGCGGGCGATTGCTTGTCCGATACCGGACGAGCCTCCGGTGACGACGGCAGTTTTTTGGTTGAGCGAAAACACGCGGAGTGGATCTTACTCAGACTGGTTCATTCAAGCGTGCTGGCTCGGTGCGGCGGGTTGATCGTCGGTGGGCCAGACTCCGCGAATGCGGGCGGCGAGATAGCGGTAGAAAAGCCACACGGGCATTTCGAGATGACTAAGCCGCCCTTGCTGCCAGCCGCTCGCATAGAGTCCGCGCTGCACGGCGGTGCAGACTTCCATGTCCTCGAGGTGAAACTCGGTGAGTGAACGGACGGCCTTGTCCCGCAGCTGCGGAAAGTTTTCCCGTGAGACCACGTCCGCCGGGACGAGCGTGGTGGTGAGCAGTTTTAGCCGGTTCGGGCCGAGCGGCTGGAGCCGATACCAGATGACGCGATCGGGCGCGGTCGCGAGCAGGAAAGTCGGGTGAATAAGAAACAGGCCCCATTCGAATTTTTGGGCATCGCTGATTCCGGATACAGGGGAAAGATCCGCGGAAAAATCACCGCGCTCCTCGAAAGCGCGGTAGTCGTCGCGCACTGATTCCTTGTACGGCAGATGCGCGCGAACGTAGTGACGACGCTCTTGCTCGGTCCAGGTGTCGCGCGCCGGCATCATCGGCTGGAGCGTCTTATGATGAATGCCGAGGTGGTGGTAGCTCTCCATGAAATTTTCCACGAGAACCTTCCAGTTGAACGAACAGTCCCACTCGCGTGCGACGACCAGCTTCATTTCGGCGAGACGGAAAGCAGCGAGATCAACGGCCATTTCGCTCAGGCCATCGGCGAGCGGCGCGGCTTGGCCGTCGAGATTTACGAAGATGAAACCTTGCCAGGTTTCGCTGCGAAACGGCTTGAGTTGAAATTCATCGCGCGCGAAGCACTCGGCCTGGTGCATTTCGGGACAGGCCTTGAGGTGGCCATCGAGTTCGAACGTCCAGGCGTGATAGGGACAGAGAAAAATCCTCGTGTGTCCGCAGCCGGTTGCGCCGGGTTTCGCTTCGGCGGGACCATGGCCGTCGTAACCGAAACCCTCGGGCATGATGTCCATCGCGCGATGCGGACAGACGCGTGACAGCACGCGCGCGAGATTATCTTTTCCTCGTACCACGATGAGCGGCTCGCCCAGCAGATCGAGGTTGAGGAAATCGCCGGGCTGCGGAATCTGCGAAACGTGCGCGACGCATTGCCAGCCACCGCGGAGCAGGTGAGTCGTTTCCCACTCGAAGAATTCTTCGCTGGTGTAGGCCTGGGCCGGCAGCGTGCGGGCACGGTTCAGCGGCAATTCGGCGGCCTCGCAGATGCTGCGCTGGATCTGCTCGACGGACAGAGGCGGTTGCGCGGTGCGCGCGCTAGTGCGACCGGCGTACGCGAGCGCGGGAAAGACCGACTGAAAGTTCGAAGCGGGAGCAGTCATGGCACAGCCGAAGTCGGGCGGTCGAAATCGAGTTCGTGACGGGCGTTGGGATGTCCGCGAACGTAGTTGGCGATCTCGTGTCCGCGGGCGAACCACACGCCGCCTTTTGCCTGCATGGCGCGAACGAGATCCTCGAGCAGGCGGACGCGTGAGGGCCGGCCGCTGAGCCACGGGTGAAGCGTGAGCACAAAGCAGCAGCTGTAGTCGTGCATGGCTTCAAATTCGCGCCACCACAGGTCGAAGACCTTTTCGCAATTTTCGGGAATGAAGCCCCAGGCGGGATCGGCGTTAAAGGCGAACTGCTCCCAGTCTTCGAGCAGCCACTGGCCGGGAATTTCGACCAGGCCGGTCGGATGAGTGTAAGGCACGTCGTCACCCATCTCGCTGGCGCAATAGCTCAGGCCATGGCGCGCGAGCAGATCGGCGGTCCACGGATTCGTTTCGAACCACGGAGCGCGAAAACCGACCGGACGCTGCCCGGTCAGGCGTATCAGCAGATCAATACAGCGAACGAGGATCGCTTCCTCTTCGGTTTCGCTGAGATACGCGAGCTTCTCGTGCAGGTAGCCATGCAAGCCGATTTCGTGTCCGCGGGCGACGACGGCCTCGACCATGCGTGGATGATTTTCCGCGATGTAACCGGGAATAAAAAACGTTGCCGGCACGGTGAGATGATCGAGCAATCCGAGCAGCCGTGGCACGCCGATACGCGGTCCATATTCGCACTGCGACATGAGCGTGCGGCGACGGGCGAGCTTCAGATCTTCGCTGAGCGCGGTGGTTTCGCCATCGACGTCGAAACAGAGCATCGCGGCGCAACGCTGATTCTCGGGCCAGGTGAAACGCGGTGGCGGCAGGAAGCGATCGGGTGCGTTTGCCGCGAGGTGATCGCTATTCGACTTCATCGCCGGCCTCCGTGAGTTTGATCACCGGTAGTTTTTCCTCCTCGGCGTCGGCCGGACCGTGGATCAATTCGTCGAGCCGTCGTTTCAGGGCGAGGAATTCCGGCGAGAGCAGCTGTCCGGTGTGACGCGGACGTGGGACAGGATTTTCAATTACCTCCAGGATGCGGCCAGGGTTCGTGCCCATGACAATGATACGGTCAGCCAGGTAACACGCTTCATCGAGATCGTGGGTGATGAAGAGAATCGTCACGTTTACCTTTTTCCAGATTTGGAGCAGGTAGCTCTGCATCTTGCAGCGCGTGAGGGCGTCGAGCGCGCCGAACGGCTCGTCCATGAGCAGGATTCGGGGTTCGTTGGCGAGGGCGCGCGCGATGGCGACGCGTTGCTTCATGCCGCCGGAAAGTTCGTGAGGGTAGGAGTCCGCGACTTTGTCCAGGCCCACCATCTGGAGCCACTGCCGCGCCTCGGCATCAGCGGGATCGCCGCCTTTGCCGCACATTTCGAGACCGAACATCACGTTTTCTTTTACGGTGCGCCAGGGGAAGAGCGTGTAGCCTTGGAACACCATGCCGCGATCCGGGCCGGGACCGGCGACGGGATGATCGTCGATCAGAATTGTGCCGCTCGACGCGTGATCCAAGCCGGCGACGATGCGGATCAACGTCGATTTTCCGCAACCCGACGGGCCGATGATGCAGAGAAATTCGCGGCGGTGAACGTCGAGTGAAACGTTGTCGAAGGCGATGGGTGCAGCCTCGCTTTCGCCGAAGCTTTTGCGCAGATCGCGGACATTGAGCACGACCGGGCGTTCGCGAATCCGGCGGAAGCGCGCGGCGACCTCCGGGCTTTGCTCATGATAATCGGGGAGTTTGACCGTGGCGGAAGACATGGGATTAGAGGTCTGGCGAACCGATCACGGCTTCTGTGCGTGTCGCGGGCGGCATTGCAGTTGGCGACGGCGAGGGAGATGCCGGAGCCGGAACCTTTTTTGGCGTTGATGATTTCGCGCTGTGGCGCACGCGGCGTTTCCAGGGAAAGAGCTGGGTGCCGAGCCAGGCGAGGACCATGTCGCTTGTCAGACCGATGATGCCGATCATGCCGATGGCGGCGTAAACGTTGTCGAAATTTCGGTAGCGCGCCTGCTGGTTGATGAAAAAAGTGATGCCGGACATTGTGCCGACGATTTCGGCCACGATGAGGTAGGTCCAGGCCCAGCCGAGCAGGATGCGCAGGTCGGTGTAGATGTCGGTGATCGACGCGGGGATGACGACGCGCCAGACCAGTTGCCAACCCTTGCCGCCGAGGGTTTGAGCGGCCTCGATCAAAGCGGGATCGACCTTCCGAACGGTGTTCGCGATCACGAGCACTTGTTGAAAAAACGTGCCGATGACGATGATCGCGATCTTCGGAGGATCGTCGATGCCGAGGATGGCGACGCACAAAGCGCCGAACGCGGGCGCGGGCAGATAGCGGAAAAATTCGATGAACGGCTCCTGAAGTTTCGCGACAAACCGATAGGTGCCGCACAGAATTCCGAGTGGCACGCCGAACAGCGACGAGATCACGAACGACCAGATGATGGTGCGAATGCTGTGACCGAGGCTTTGGTGCAGCCATGGCTCGTTCGGCAGGCGCGGAGGCGTGGTGAAAGCGGTGTAGAATGCCCGCGCGACTTTGTGCGGCGCGGGCAGATACAACGGATTGACGCGGTAACCTTTGGGCGGGGCGAGTCCGGCGGTTTGCGCGCTGGCGGATTCGCGCGCAAACACGGCTCGATCGACATCCATTCCCGCGGAGAAATAATCAACCGAGCCGGGATCAGTGATGTGCACCAGCGGATGCCACAGCCAAGGCACGTAGCTGACGACCGACCACGCCGTGAGCGGAAGCACGAACGACATCACCATCAGGATGAGTCGCCGCCGCTGCGGCAACTCATGCCTCAGGCCCAGCCAGTCACGCAGAATCATTTGGTAGGCCCGAGGGCTTGGCCGGGGTCGCGGCTTACTTTAGTTTCATTGCGATGCTTGGCGCGGCGTAGTCATCGGGATTTTGCGATTCCTTATACACGCTATTTTCCAGATTGAACGTGTTGCCGACGGCCAGGGAGCCATAGATCGAATCGAGACCCGGGCCTTTTTTGTAGGCGGCTTTCGCTTCGGCGAGCGTCAGGAAGTGCGTGCCGGGAACGTTCTTCGCGTACTCTTTTGGATCCGCGCCCACTTTCGCTGACATGATCTTGACGGCGTCATCGCGCGTTTTCGGATCCAAAACGTAAGCCACACATTTGTAGTAAATCGCGACGACCTTGGCCCAGTCTTCGTGATGGGCGGCGAGACTCGCCGGACTCACGGCGAGCACGTCGTAGATGAGGCCTTTGGCTTGCGCGCTTGTGAAAATGGGTTTCGAACCCGCGACCTGACTCAGAGCCTGACCGGAAACGGGATACCATGCGCCGACGGCCGCGACCTGGCCGGACGCGAGTGTCTGCGGCGTGTTGTTGGTGGGAGTGGGAACGAGTGTGACATCCGACTGGGAGAGCCCGTTGCGTTTGAGCGCTTCGAGCAGCAGCATGTGCTCGACCAGCGTGAGTTCGACGCCGACCTTCTGCCCTTTTAAGTCTTTGACGGATTTTATGCCGGGCTTGCCGATGATCATATCGCTGCCGTCGCTGTAATCGAGGAGCGCAATAAATTTACTCTTTGTGCCGCTGGCGCCGGTGACCATCGCGTCGGAGGCGACGATGCAATCAGCATCGATTTTGCCCGCGGCGAAAGCGTCGATCGATGCGCTGTAATCGAACCAGACGAGTTGAACATCGAGACCCGCGTCTTTGAACCAGCCTTTTTGATTGGCGATTTCAAAGGCCGTATAGCCGGGCCAGTCGCTGTAGCCGATTTTTAGTTGAGCGGCGGAGAGGACGGAAGGAAGGGAGATGATTAGGGCTAGCGCGAGGGAGAGGTTCCAGCGGGAGGGCTTCATGATCGGGATCGTGTTACGATTGTGGGATTGCGTGTTACGCATCCGATTGAGCACGTCGCGTGCCGCCGAGCGGAATTTTTTTGCGTTGAAGCAGCGCAGTAGAGAACGACGGTAGGGCGGCGCGTCGTGTTGCGCGGCGAGCACGCAACCTATGGGAGCGTTGCGCGGCGAGCGCGCAACCTACATGGGGAGCTGTCCCGCCCTGCCTCGTCACTTCACTTCTTCGGCGCGGGAGGCGCTGAGGGTGTTTCTGGCGCGGGCGCTGGGGTAGGCGCTGGCACGGGTGCCGGAGCTGCCTTGAAG
>DAITQE010000052.1:0-11456 GCA_036833235.1 Opitutus sp. | reverse complement strand
TGATAATAATGCTGCACGGCCGCCTCAGCGCTTGGCGCCGTCGCCATCGCCTTTTTTCCGGTCAGCATATCGTACGCTTGTTGCACGCGCTCCCAACGGTTGTCGCGATCCATCGCCCAGAAACGCCCGCACACGCTGGCGATTTTCCCCACGCCGATTTTACGGCACTGCGCATCGACTTGCTGCACGTAACCCACGCCACTCTGCGGCGGCGTATCCCGTCCATCGGTAAACGCATGAATAAAAACCTGCGTCACCCCGTCCTCCTTCGCCTGACGCAAGATTCCGTAAAGATGCTCCAGCATGCCGTGCACGCCCGCGTCGCTGACAATTCCCATCAGATGAAGTTTGCTCCCGCGCGACTTAACCCGCTCCACGGTCGCGCGCCAGACGGGGTTCGTTGCAAGACGTTTTTCCAAAAACAGTTTATTCAATCGCACCAGTTCCTGGTCCACGATCCGACCGGCACCGATGTTCTCATGGCCGACCTCACTGTTGCCCATCACGCCATCCGGCAGGCCAACATCAAGGCCGCTGGCCGCAATCAGCGTCCTCGGATAACGCGCATGCAGCTGATCGTCACAAGGCTTTTTTGCGAGCGCGACAGCGTTGTACGCGTCTTGTTTCGGATCGGGATTCTTGCCCCAGCCATCACGGATGACCAGGAGGACGGGTTTACGGGAAGCGTTCATAAAAAAATCAGAAGAACACGCATGACAGGGTGACGCGCGGATAAAAGGCAAAACTCGCCGCACCCGTTGACGCGATCTTGGTCAAATTATGCACAGATGTGCCGAAGTTGGCAGCAACACTGCTAGAAAGGAACGCGCGATGACACTTATCATCCGAGATCAACTGGTGAATCCACCTACGTGGTTCAGTTCCTTTCGCGACCTTACTCTCTACTGCCATATTTTTCTCCATCACGACGTCGTGATCGAATCCGATGACCCCGATCCCTATTTTCGTTGGATGCGCCCGCGCGGAGGAATGGATTTCGTCGAGGATTTTGTCCGGCCAGGCGCCGAAGATGGCCTCCATCTTGATGTGGAACACAACTACCCGCGGTCGGTAATCACCGACCGGATCGCGCCGGAAAACGTACACCGCCTGATCGCTCAAATCAGCTCCTGTCGCGCGGCCTAAGCTAAATGCCACGTGATTTCCGGAGTCACTCCGCCATGACCTCGCGCAGCACTCGCGCGAATTCTGTCATCTCATAAGGCTTGGCTGCCACGCCGGCAAAGCCATGCGCCCTGTAGTTAGCGAGAATGGGATCGCTCGAGTAACCACTCGAGACAATTGCGCGCACGTTCGGATCGATCTCGCGTAAGAGTGGGATCGCCTCCCGCCCACCCATGCCGCCAGGCACGGTGAGATCCATGATCACCAGCGCAAAGGGCTCACCGGCATTTTTCGCGGCGCGAAACGTTTGCACCGCTTCCGAGCCATCCTTCGCACAAACGACGTCAAAACCAAATCGGCGGAGGAGGAAAGACGCCATCTGCCGGATCGCCTCTTCATCGTCCATGAACAGCACGCGCCCTTTTAACGCCGTCATTTTAACCGACTTCACCTGCAGGCCAGTGTCATCGCTCACGACGTGTGTCGCCGGAAGCCAGATACGAAACGTCGATCCCTTGCCCGGCTGGGATTGAACGTCGATTGAGCCGCGATGCTTGCTCACGATGGAATAAACCGCTGCGAGTCCAAGACCGCTGCCCGTCTGCTTCGTGGTGAAATACGGATCGAAGATCCGCGACAAGTGCTCCCGCTTGATGCCCGCCCCCGTATCCGTAATTGCGATCTGGACATAATCGCCTGGCACCAACGCCGCCGACGTGAGCCCCTCGACATGTTCGTTCTTGAGTGCAATGTTGATTGTCCCGCCTTCCGGCATCGCCTGCACGGCGTTGAGCACGAGGTTTTGGACCACCCGCCCGATCTGGCCTTTGTCCGCATCGGCTGGCCAGAGGTCGGGCGCTACATCATAAGCCGCGCGGACGTTCGAACCGTGCAGCGCGAAGGTCGTCATCTCACGGACAATTCCATCCAGTTGCACCGCCGCTCGCACCGGTTCACCGCCCTTGGCAAACGTCAGCAGTTGTTGTGTCAAATCGCGCGCTCGCAACGTGGCCTTCTCTGCCTCCCGCAAGCTGATCCCGGCATCAGAGTTTCGGTCAACATCGAGCGCCGCCAACGCGATGTTGCCCATCACCGCCGTCAAAATATTATTGAAATCGTGCGCGATACCCCCGGCGAGAATCCCGACGGATTCCAGCTTCGAGGCCCGCACCAATTCCTGCTCTAGACGCTCGTGCTCCGTGACATCACGAAACACCAACACGATCCCAATCACCTGGCTCGACGCCGAATGGATCGGCGCGCAACAGCCGTCGACGAGGCGGCTCGTGCCATTCCGTGCGGTCAGCTTCGTCCGCGAGGGCAGCTCCAGGAGAACGTCGCCTCGCGCAACCGGCGCCACCGGCACTTCCAAAGCCTCGCCGGTTCGGTCGTTCGCGAGAACGCAAACGTCCGCCACAGGCCGGCCAATCGCTTCGTCCGGTGTCCATTGGGTAAACGCCGCCGCGGCCTGATTCATGAATTGCACGCGTCCATCCGTATCCGTCGTGATCACACCCTCGGCCATCGCGCGCAGCGTCACCGCCAGCCGCTCTTTCTCCGCCGCGAGGGCCGCCTCGGCTTGTTTTAATTCCGTGAGATCGACAAACACCATCACGCTCTGACGAAGATCGACTCCGCGATCGGTCGGCCCCATCCACCAGCGCATGCTCATTTCGCGCAGGCCGCCTGCGAAATCGCGCATCTTCAACGACGCCTCGAGCGTGTTGCCGCCCTTCCAAATCATCAGCATCGCGTCGCGGAAAACCTCCAGCGTTTCGATGGTGGCCAGAAAGCCCCGACGATGGCGAAAATCGCTTTTCGTTTTCGCTTTGAAAATCCGCAACGCCGCGTCGTTGCAATCCAGGAAACGCACGTGTGTGGCCCATCGCGCCACCTGCGCCGGATCGGCCTCCAGCACCGCTCTCAAATCCGTCACGCCTGAAGCGCGTAACGTCTCGAGCCATTTTTCCACGTCGGTAAAATCCGCCTCCACGATCGCCACCGGCGTGTGCTGATACAGCGTACGATATCTTACCTCCGACGCCTGAACCGCCTGCTCGGCCGCCCGCCGCGCGCTGAGATCCGTTATGAGCCCAACCAGCTCCCACTCGCCGGGCCCCACCGGGGCGATTGAGGCCCGTTCATTCAGCCAAAACGCCCGCTCGCCGCGCTGCGCGCGAAATTCCTGTTCGTATCCTGTATTCCCCGACAATATCGCGGCCTTGGCGCGCTCCCCGATCACCTGTTCGGTGTCCGGGTCGACCACCTCGCCCCACTCCAACACGACTGGATCCTTCGGATCACGGCCGAACAGTTCGCGATGTAATCTGGACCGCGGCAGAAACAGCACCCATCGCAAACCGCCGTCCGCTACTTCAAAGACGCGTGCCTGCCACAGCATGCAATCCGCGCTCGCCAGCAATTGCTCCATCTGCGCGACGCTGGCGCGCTGCGCCTGCTGTGCTTCGCGTTGGGCCGTAATGTCCGTGATCACACCGACGAGCTTCCAGTGGCCGGGGCGGTGTGACACGATCGTAACGACTTCGCGCAGCCAGAGCACGCGATTCGTCTTCAGCACCCGAAATTCCTGTTCATAACCCGGCTGGATCTCGCGGATCGCCTGCTGTGACCTCGCGTCCATTTCCGGCAACTCGGGCACCGTCAGACCGGCCCAATCAAGATCACCGGTCCAGTTCCCCTCGCCGAACAGTCGCCGGTACAACACCGATTGAGGCGTAAATATCGTCCAATACAGCTCGTCGTTCGGCTGCTCTTCGACGGTGGCCTGCCAGACCATGCAGTCAGCCATTTCCAGAATGTGCTGCAGCTGCGCCTCGGTCGCGCGCTTGGCCTCTTCCGCCCGCCGACGGACCGTCACATCCGTTAGGATACCGACGAGATGCCATTCCGTGGCAGAGATCCGCCGAATGGTCGCTTGTTCCAGCAGCCAGAAAACGTTCTCTCCCCGCACTCCACGAATTTCTTGCTCGTATCCGGTCGCCCCGCTGGCAATCGCCCCATCCGCGCGTTTCACCATCTGGTCGTATTGCACCAGGCTGACGATCTCCTTCCAAGGCAACAGGTCGGCTTTATCTGGCTCCCGCCCAAATACCCGTACGTATAATTGGGAGCGCGGCACAGTCGTCACCCAGAGCATTTCTCCATTCGGCGTGAGGAACACCCGTGCATGCCAGAGGAGAAACTCTGCCGTCTCGAGCACCCGCTGGAGTTGCGCCTCGCTCTGACGTTTCGCTTCCTCGGCCCGACGCTTGACGGTGATATCGGACGCAACGCCTCCGAGCATCCACTCGCCAGGTCCAATGGCACGAACCGAGACCTGCTCGTGCATCCACAAAACCGCATTGTCGACGAGTACGCGGAATTCCTGCTCATACGATGGCCTGCCTTCAAGCAGCGCCGTGCGACTGCGCACATCCATCTCGACGTGCTCCGGGACTTTAGCGGGATCCCACAGCACCTTTCCCGGCGTCGCGTTGTTACCTGAGATACGTCGGTAGAGCTCCGAGTCTGGGATAAACCATTCCCAGCGGAACCAACCGCCTTCCTGTGCAACCACTTTTGCTTCCCACAACAGGCAGTCCGCGCGAGAGAGTAATTGGCGCACGCGTTCCTCGCTCGCCTGCCGCGCAACTTCTGCCTCGTGCCGTGACGTGACATCGGTCGCAAGCCCGACCAGCCAGAACTGATTCGGCCGTTCGCGGTTAATGGAAACACTCTCGCGCAGCCAAATCGACCTACCGTCTTCGACGATGTGGATTTGCTGTTCGTAACCTTCCTTACCAGCAAGCAACGCCGCCCGACAGCGAGCGTCCATTTCCTTTCGTTCCGGAAGATCGAACTGTCGCCACAGACCACCGCGTTCCGGCGCGATTCGGTTCGCAAAAAGCCGGCGCGAAAGCCCCGTGGGGTGGAGCGAAATATCCCATTTCCAATCGTCGCCCATGAGTTCAACTTTCGCCTGCCACAACAGGCAGTCGGCAAATTCGAGCACCGACGAAAGCTGGCGATTCGCGGCGGAAGGACGGCTCAATCGACGGCGTACGGTGAACCAGGCAATGCCTCCGACAACCAGTAAGAGGAGCAGCGCAATCGTCCCCACCACCGGAGCCGTAATAAGTGACGATGAATCAGCCGCCTGCGCGGTAACCGGCACAGCCAGGCTCAGCAGACCTGCAATCCGCGACGCGGATTTGAATTTCGAACAAAAAACGGGGCAGTATTTGGAGGATCCCACAGGACGGACGACGAATGGTGCGTGACACGGGCAACGCAGGACAACCACGAAAACAATCGGCCTCGCGCAACGTTACTTGAACCTGTTGGGGACGCTCGAACTTCTTTGGGAGCGCGGGCGTCCCGACCGCATCCGAACCTGCGGGCGAGACGCCCGCGCTCCCAGGAAGCCACTGGGCAGCTCTTCGATTACGTCTGCCTCCAAGGTCTTTTGTTTTGGAATCGCATCTTGTAGGCTGCCAGCGCTGCCAGCTTGCTGGCGCGATTGAAGCGCGAGCAAGCTCGCGGCCTACCACGTAACGGATTGCGCCATCAAAACGAAAGACCGTGCATCTGCGTCATTCCGTCTCAGAACCTCGTTTGACATTAGGGTCGATCCTCCGACCAATCGTCGCCGCATGGCTAAACCCGCCGTTCTTCTCGTCAATCTTGGCTCGCCCGATTCGACGTCTGTCCCCGACGTACGGCGTTACCTCCGGGAATTTCTCGGCGACGAACGCGTGCTCGATCTACCGGCCGCCGGCCGTTGGCTGCTGCTCGAGGGCATTATCCTGCGCACCCGCCCAAAAAAGTCCGCCCATGCCTACGCCGAAGTTTGGACTGCAGACGGCTCCCCGCTGATCGTTACCTCCCGCAGCGTGCGCGATAAACTCGCGTTGGAACTCGGCAGCGAAACGTCCGTTTACGTCGCGATGCGCTACGGCAACCCGTCCATCGCTTCGGTTATCGCGCAGATGGTGTCCGACGGCGTCACTGAAATTCTGCTGTTCCCGCAGTATCCGCATTACGCGATGTCATCCTGGGAAACGGTCGTCGCGAAAGTGTACGAGGAAGCCGCGCGGCAGGCGCCAAAGCTGCGCGTCAGCTGTATTCAACCGTTTTACGCAGACGCAGATTATATCGAAGCTTTGTATACGGTCACCGCGCCGTATCTCGCGCATCCCCACGATCACTTGCTCTTTAGTTATCATGGCATTCCGGAGCGGCACCTACGAAAAGCCGATTCGTCCAAGGCGCACTGCCTCACGGTGGCCGATTGCTGCAACACCTGTTCTCCGCTGCAGGCAACTTGTTACCGCGCCCAGATCTTCGCCACGACACGCGCGCTCGTAAAGCGCGCCGGTCTGACGCCAGAGAAGTACTCCGTCTCCTTTCAATCCCGCCTCGCAGGCGAGCCGTGGCTCACGCCCTTCACCGATCATGAATTGGTGCGCCTGCCCAAGGCCGGGATAAAACGTCTTCTCATTCTTTGCCCGGCATTCGTCACCGACTGCTTGGAAACGCTCGAGGAAATTCGTGGTCAGGGCCGTGCGACCTTCATGGGCGCGGGCGGTGAATCCTTCGAACAAATCCCCTGCCTGAACGATCAGCCGCCGTACATCCATTTTCTCGCCAACCGCGTTCGGGACTGGCTGGAACTACCGAATCGTTGAACGACGTTCGCTTATCATCCCAGTGAACCGCGATTTCCTCGCCTCTTCTGAATTTGCCGCAGTCCTCCTGCTTGATGCGAATGGCCGTGTGACGCGGGCCAGCACCGCCGCCCGGCACCTGTGGCAGGCGGAGGATGCCGAACTGGACGGCCAGCCGTTTTCGTCGTTGTTCTGTTTCGATGTTGTCTCTGACGGCCCTGGCTGGCTCGAAGCGCAGTGGGAGGTCATTCTCCAAACCACGCTCGGCCGCGGCGCGAATCTGACCGCCGAAACGCGTCACGGAAACCAATGCGAGGTCCGCGTGTTCATCGAAACGTTTTCGGATAATGCGTACCTCGCTACAGTGCAGCGCGTGATCGCGACGGTGGAATCAACCAACCACGATCCCAGCTCCAAGCTGCTGTTCAACTATGGCGCGGTCGGTTTTTTCGAACTCAATCTCGCCACTGGTCGGGCCACGTATTCACCGGCCTGGAAAAAGATGCTGGGTTATGAGTCAACGGATCTGCCCGACACCATCGAGACATGGAAGGAACTCATTCACCCCGACGACTCCGCCGCGGCTCCCGACTCGGTCGGAAAGAAACATACGGTTGGACCTCGTCCTTTCAGCGTCGAATTCCGAATGCGTCATTTGAGCGGCGAGTGGATTTGGATTCAGTGCGTGGGAGTTCAACTCCTCAGTGTAAGTGGGCAGCTCGAACGCGTCGTCGGTCTTCACCTCGATATTTCAGAGCGAAAAGAACTCGAGGAAACCAGCTTCGCCAGCGATGAACGCATGGGCTTGCTCAGCACCACGGGCCCGCTCGGAGTGTTCGATCTCGATTTTGTCAATCAGCGGTTTTGGTTTTCACCTTCGTGGAAAAAAATTCTGGGCTATCGCGAAAGCGAACTCGCTGATGAACTCGACACCCTCGCCGCAGCGCTCCCGCCGGACGAACTGCCCGGCGGCATCGATACCTGGCTCCTCCTTCGCGCGCCGGGCCAATCCACATTTGTCGAACCGGAAGAGCTGGTTGGTAAAGATGGCGTCCGCGTCTCGGTGCTCTTCGGCGCCCATCGTACCCTCAACCGCAAACGCGATCTGGCGCGCGTCGTCGGGTTCATCTGTGCGGCTCCCGGCGCGCGGCCGCCAACCGCCGCACCCTCCGAAAACACTGCAGCCGATATCACCCGGGACGCTTTGGCCGCGCTCAGCGAGGGCGTGCTCGTCGTGAATCTATTTGGTCGGATTCTCCACTGTAATCCTGCAGCCGCCCGGTTGCTGGGATTGCCCATCGATCAAATTGTGGATCAGCCGGTCGCTGAGATTTTTCGCCTCATGAACGCCGAGACGGGCCTTCCGTGCGATGATCCTTGCGACCGTGCGCTCTCAGCCGATCAACCGCTACCCTTGTTCATCGATGACGCCCTTTTGCCGGCGATCGCCGGCGCCGAACCGCGCAGCATCGCTTGGACAGCGCGCGCCGCGCTGGACGCCGATGGCAAGCCGCGGAGCGTTGCCATCGTGTTTCGCGATCCGGCCGAGATGAACCTCACGCCCGAGGAATTGGTGAAGGCCAATCGTTTCGAGTCGCTCGGACTCCTCGCCGGAGGAATTGCGCACGATTTCAACAATATCCTGACCGTCATCCTCGGCAGCATCTCGCTCGCCCGTGAGGGCCACGATCCCGCGGTGCTCGAAAATTCAGAAAAAGCCTGCCTGACCGCGAAGAATCTGACGAAGCATTTGCTCATGTTCGCCAAAGGCGGATCCGGCACCCAGAGCGTGGTGAGCATCCAAGACCTGCTCGAAGATGCCGTTCGCATCTCGTCCGCGGGCAGCGACGCCGAAATCGCGATGGAAGTACCGGAAGGCGTTGAACCCGTCCGCGTCGATCGTGCGCAAATGGTCCAGGTATTCCAAAACCTGGTACTCAACGCCGTGCAATCGATGCCTCCGCCGCCGCACCGCGCCCGTGTCCAGTTAAGCGCAAAGAACACGACACTCACTGCAAACCAGATTCCCCCGCTCGCAGCAGGAAATTACGTTGAGATCGAAGTGAGGGACAATGCCAGCGGCATCGCGGCGGAAAATCTGCAGAAGATTTTCGATCCGTTTTTCACCACCAGGAAACATGGGACTGGCCTCGGCCTCAGCACCGTCCTCTCGATCGTGCGCAAACACGGCGGCCAAATCGGCGTCGACTCCACCGTCGGTGCCGGCACGGCTTTCACCGTCTTCCTGCCGCGCGCGGACGCTCCCGTCGAAGTGGAAGCTCGAAAAGCCCCGTCTTTGCGGTTCGGCACGGGACGCATTCTGTTCATGGACGACGACCCAAGGATCACGGCCGTCACCGCGACGATGTTACAGAATCTCGAATACAAGTACGACATCGCGAAAAACGGCGATGAAGTAATCCAACTTTACAAACGGTATCTCAACATCGGCCGGCCGTACGATGCCGTCATCATGGACATCACCGTGGTGGGCGGAATGGGTGCGGAAGAATGTTTCAAGATTTTGCGCGACATGGATCCGGAAGTCCGCGCCATCATGTCCAGCGGCTACGAGAACGAACAGATGGCCCGTCGTGTGATCGACATGGGTTTCTGCGGCTATTTGACGAAGCCCTACCGCGTCACCGATCTCGGGAAAGTGCTCAAAGCCGTACTGGCTTGAGCACCTCCGTAGCGCTCGCCGACCTCTGTGCAATAGCGCGGGCTTTCTTCGGGTTAACCGAATCGTTCTCAAAAATCCTGCAGACTGTTTTCAGCCGGCCCACGACTGGGTTCGAGCCGTGCGAGCACTTCGCCGACCAGATAAACCGATCCGGTCACCACCACCACGTCTCCCGATTCACCGATCGCGCAAACGGCGGCGGCAGGAAACGCTCCTTCGATGGTGGCTCGAACGATAAGGCCGGAAAAACCCGCCGGCACCAAGGCTTCGAGCTCTTCGTGACGGCAGGCGCGGCTCTGAGCAGGCACAACAAAGTCAATCTCGCGCGCATAGCGGCAGAACACCGGCACAAGCACGCGCGCCCGCGAAATCCCAAGCGCGGCACCGACAATAATCGGCGCCCTTCCCGTCACCGCGACAAGTTGCGAGAGATTTCGGTCGAGCACATCCGCGCCTTCGGAATTGTGCGAAGGGTCGAGAATCACTCGCCGTCCGCCGATCGAAATTTCCTGCCAGTGCCCCGGCCAGTCCACGTTTCTCAGCCCGCGCGCAATCGTCGCGGCATCGACTTTCCATCGCGCGGGCAGTGTACGCGCCGCGAGTTCAGCCGTGGCGGCGTTCCATCGCTGATAATCGCCGGCGAGATTCGTTTGCGGATAACACGATCCATCCAGGCCGAATTCATCGATAACGGAGTGCACGGACGCGCTCCGTGACTCGGCAACGCTCCGAACAACGCGCTGCGCCTCGACCGGCAAACGTCCGATGACGACCGGACAGCCGGGTTTGATAATCCCAGCTTTTTCCGCCGCGATTTCTCCAAGGGTGTGGCCCAAGATTTCGCAATGATCCAAACCGATCGACGTGATCACGCTGATTTCCGGAGACGCTATGACGTTGGTCGCGTCCAGCCGGCCTCCCATTCCGACCTCAATGATCGCGATGTCGCACCGCTGGCGCGCGAAGTGCAGAAACGCCATTGCGGTCATGAATTCGAAATAACTCGGACGCGCCTCCGGTCCTCCGCTCGCCGCGAGCCGCGACGTGATCGGTTGCATCTCACGAATGTAATCTACCATCTCATGCTCACCGAGCATGCTGCGGTTGACCTGGACGCGTTCTCCAAGACGCACGAGATGCGGTGACGTGTAGAGACCAGTTCGCCAGCCGGCCTCGCGCAAAATCGCCTCGAGCATTGCCGCCACGGAACCTTTCCCATTCGTACCGGCAATATGGATGCACGGCACAGTCGCGTGCGGATCGCCCAGTGCACTCATCAACGCGAGCATGCGGTCGAGCCCAAGCTGAACACCGCGAGATTTGAGGCTCTTCAGATAGTCGACCGCAGCCGGATAATCAGAGATGGACGGGACAGAACGCATGACATTCTATGACAGGAACACGCCGGCTAACTTCATCAGGTGCACGCAGTCGCCTGCAACGCGTCGGCCCACTGATGGCGAAGCGAGACGACGATGGGATGAACCTGCGATGCGAGCGCAGTCAGCAGCACCTGATCATGGCGATCACGGATCTCGCGGACGGGGGTGATGCCGCGAACTGAATTAAGCACGATGATCGCCTCGGCACCGAGCAACCCTTCAAGTCGCGCGCGGCAAGGCTGGGCGGCGCAATCAAGCTCGAGCAACCACGCCAGTGCCGTCCCGGCCAGTGCTCCGATCGCAGGATCCGGATAACAAATACGGCCATCGCGCACCCACGCCACATTTTGTCGCGCCGTCTCGACCACGTATTCGTCACCTCGTGACAAGAACAAACCTTCGTCACTCGGCGACTGCGCCCGTCGTCCGAGTTCCCGAGCACCGAGCAGAGCGTTGAGATAATTCAGACTCTTGGGGCGCGGCAGCCACTCTCCGCTGTCGCGTGCGACGTTCAGAACGCGCAAGCAGATCCCTTCGCCTTCCACGGCGGGCGGAAGCGGGCGGACGGTCATGAATTCGCTCGGTTGCCCGCCCGCAGAT
>DAITQE010000051.1:0-11479 GCA_036833235.1 Opitutus sp. | reverse complement strand
GGGGTCTTCCATCACGACGGGAAAGTCCGTTTGTCCGTCGGGAGTGAAGTGCTCTGAGGAGAATCCGGTCTGGAGCTTGATTGCGCGCAGGTGCGTTCGCCCTTCTTTCCGCAGCGTTTCGCAGTATTGAAACATGGTGTCGGCGTCGTCAGTGATGAGGTAGCCCACGTTGCGGACATGTGCGTGGCCGATGATTTTCAGATCGTCCTTGAGCGATTGCCGGTCCTTTTCGCTGCCATCTTTGTGCGCCTTGAAATCAAATGACGCCGCGACGATCGCATCTTCGTGAGTGAACGGTAGCAGAAGCAATTGCTCCAGCGGCAGAGTGGCCAACTCTTGTCTGATACAGAATTCGGCAACGACGATGGCCGACACCATCATGGGCATGCGGCTGCCGAGAAAATGTTGGAAGTACTGCTTCGCGGTTGTGTGTCGGGGGCGACGGGGATCGGCCAACGTGATGAGAAAGCTCGTATCGAGCAGGACCGCGTTGCGCATCGGTCAACCTCGCTGTTCGCGGACCCACTGCGCGGCATCTGGCACATCCGCCCAGGCTTTCTCCCCGGCAGCGGTCATCCGAGTGAACGCTGCTTCATCGAACTCGGGCTTGTAGCCGACAAATTCCAGCAGGCGGAGTTTGCGCAGTGTTTTAGTGCGCAGATTTCTCTCCGCTGACACACGCAAGAGTTTTTCGTGGAAGAGCGGATAAGGCTCTGCTTTGAGCTGCTCGGGCGAGACGGCGACGATTACCGGCTGCCGCTGATCGCGTAGCCGGACGTGGATATTAGTTTTTTCGCCACCGGCTTCCCGCACTTCCCCCAAAAGGAGCAGCTCGACGGGAACCCACCGGTCTTCGACTGCGCGGCGCAGCACGGTTTCAGCGTCGATCCTCAATTCACGGATACGCGGTTGCGCGCTCTTTGGCCGGACGAAGTAAACGATGCCTCGGTCGAACGCGGCCCGCTTCTGCCAGCCCTGCAATACCGCCAGCCGCGCGGGGTCCGGGTGGGCCGACGACTCCGGGCTGGCGACGACTGATAGGTCGAACTCGAAACTTTCTCGCACGGACTCCGGAATCGGCACAACGAGCGCGTAGGAACCTGGCCTGACTTCCACGAGCGTGTCGGCGAGTGAGCCATCGTTTGAACCGAGAACGAGTCGTTCCACGTCGTCGTGAAATTTCCGCATCAGACCGAACGGCACGTGAGCGGGAGAAATCTCCACGCCTTGCGTGCTGCCGCTGAGGGCAAATTCGACTGTTTCGGATTGTGGCATGTCGGAGGAGCAAACTATGGGAGATGAGACGGTGGGAGCAAGAGTGGTGAATGTTCCGCTACGCCAAATCGATGCAGTGAGAAATCGTTCCGGCTAAGATCACGGTCTTTCGCGGACTAATTTGCCATCCTGCAGGTAAACGATCGGCGTGCGGTGCAAACGCGCCGTCTTGATGGCAGACTTCCGAGCGTCTCGCCGCCCTTTCATGATTTTGGCTGCGCGACGATCAAGGACCGCTCGTTTCTTTTCTGAGGGGTTGGTTTCATGGGTTTCGCGGTCATCTCGGAGGTAGGGCTCGTTGTCCCCAACGCGCCGGTCACACTGCGGACCAATTCAAAACTCAACGTCGCAACAATGAATCCGGAGCGCTTCAGCGATTTTCGCCACTTGCGCGTCCGATAGAGTACGAGGCTTCGATGTTAGCAGGCCGACCAGTTGCCCAGGATTCACGGCAGGGATCGGGTATTCGCATTTTTCGTCAGCGTTGCGAACGTACCACCATGGTATCGCCAGAATCGGCGCAACCCACGGGACGATGATCTTTTTTTCGGTGAGCCAGTCGTGTAACCACTGAGCCCGGACTTAGCCATGAGCGACTTCAGTTCATCGCGAACGCCCGTCGGCCAAAACAACCAGCGTCCGTCATATTGAACGACGTGCGCTTGCCGTCCTGGCTTTGGAGTCTCGGGTTGGCGTGGTGTTTTCGTTTCGATCGCAAACACGTCCGCAGGGCCGACGGCGACGTGATCGATATTGAATTTTTTTCCCTTCCGTTCAGCCGGCACGTCGTGAAACACGCGCCATCCTTGGCTACGGAGAGGATCCAAGTTGTCGGCAACGTTTCGCTCCCCGTAATGGCCCAAGTACCAATTGCTGCGCTCGAGCACAGCATTGCTGATGCGCTGAACGAAGAACGCCGGTTTTGGCGCGAGCGGTAGCTGCTGGTGACATTGGCACAAAGCAGGACGCCGTCCGTTATGCGTAGGGGTTTCCCTGATGCAAATGATTTTGATGCCGGGCGTGGCGAGACGTGGCTGCGGGCGTGAGCGAGTGGAGGTTCGTGCCCGGAATTTTTAACCGCGAATGGACGCGAATGGATCGGAGATGGAATTCAGATCAATGCTTCAGCGTTCACTCGCTCACGCCGCTGGCTAGACAGGACCCGAATCGTCACTAACGGAAAGAACGTCGATACTGTGCGGCTCGCACCGTTGCTACTATTCCCGATTTTCGTCGAGGGCTTTGCCACTATCAGTAATGCGGACTTCGCTCTTCTTGCCTGCCTGATCCATCTGGACTGTTACGGTGAGCCGTGGCTGTTGGCTCTGACGGCTGGTTTGGCGTTGCTTGCTCGAGTGCGTGATCATCGCCTAGCACCTTGTGCATAAATGCGCGTTTTCGCACTGCGTAGGTGTCGGTGTCAGTAATGCCCTCTGCGATAATTTGTCGCTTACAACTGCAATACTCTGCGATCAAATCGGGGTTCTGTAGCAGGCGCGCTTTGAACGTGCAGAATCGCCGAACTTCGTCAGACGCCCGGTGAACGACATGCACGTAGATGAGAAACGGCTCTCCCTTGCAGCGATAAAGGCCAAGATACATTGGCCGATCATTCGGCCACGGATGCGAGAAGCCCGGGCCTTGTCGAACGAAGCCCACAGCTAACAGAAGGTCCTTCGTCTCTTCGAGAAAACCACCTTCGTAGAGTGCCAGCAGGTCGATCACACACTTGCCGCCGCATCCTGGAATCGCCGTGCTGCCCACATGGTCTATCGAGAGGAACCGCGGTAAGGGACTTAACGCCGTCACCAGCGACCGGGCCACATCTGGGTAACGAGGATCCCAAGCGCGATACTCCGCGGTCGGCTTAGATGCAGGTTCAATGAGCGCCGGCATGGTTCCTGATGAACGTTACCGGTGAGAAGCCACGACGCAAGCTGGCGCGAGTTGCAGCAGCACGGAACGTGACAGATAGCGTTGGCTCTGACGGCAGGAGGTTTCTTAGAAGAAGGTTTTTTGGGCGGAGACTCGCTCTTTGACACATAAAGCGCGCACTGATGCTACAAATCCGACCGCAATGAGAACTATTCTAAACGAGTCCCAGATAAACCACCGATGCACCAACGCGACAGCTTCAACATTAGTCCTCGAGATTCTTCCTCGATGAATCGCCCAAAGGTCAGTTATCATGGGCCAAAAGATCGTGGGAGTAAGGACCCAAATCACGGCGAAGCTTGTCACTGCCACTAACAGCAATCGCCGCGCGGGCGTCTTCCACCCGGAGATCAGTGCACCTAACGCACCGACTAAAATCAGTGCGCTCAGCGGCTGAAAGAAAAGCCCCGGGTCAATCGGGTAGTCCTTTCCGTAGGGCAACCGCTCAAACGATGCCGGCGGCGATGCACCCCAAGCCATCGCGACTACGAGCAAATCGAATATCTTCGCCCCGAGTCCTATTCCCCAACTCATGATGGCAATCCACAAGAAGACCGCCATCGCACGAAAACGCCCGCCATTGCCGTGTGTCATGCTCAACGATGTGCCGGCAAGACTTGCGCGATTCAAACATTCGTTGCTCACCAAACCAGCGTCAGGGTTTCGCCGGACCTTACAGGTGAGGCTCCCTGTGCGTTGGGCATGCTGACACGCCGGGATTTTTAACCGCGAATGGACGCGGATCGACGCGAATGATCGGAGACGGGAGCCAGATGACTGCTTCGGCGTCCACTCGCTCACGCTCGTAGCTACACATGCCCAATCCGCACTGCACAAAAAAACGCGCGCGGATTGCTCCGCACGCGTGGGTTGAGGACCGAAGCTTTGTCGTATCGAGTGATCGATTACGCTGCCACCAGCGCCGCCGGAGCGGGCGTAACCGTGGGTTCGGCTTGGGTGTAACGGGGCGAGCGCTCGACGTGGCTGGCGCTTTGCCACTCACGCAGTTTCTGGGGCACGCCTCTGTATTTGTTGTTCATCACCGCATCGAGGTGGAGCATGAGTTTCTGTCCTTCACCGAGCAGCGCAGTGAGCTCCGCGGTGCTTTCCACACCGACTTGGGTCTCGGCTTGGTTGGACTGCTTCACGTTTTTCAGGGCGTCGCGATCCGCGCGGAGGTCGGCCACAAAGCCGTCGCCTAATTCATACGCGGCGAACTTTGCCCGGAGCGTGGTTTTGTCCGCCAATTGCTTGGGGGTGTCGTCCGGGCTGTCTTCCAGTCGGCCGAGCAAGGCATCGGCATGCGTGATCGACGTGGCCTCGGTGAGGCTGTCGGGCACACGGTAGCCGACCGCAAAGCCGTGCTCGCCGATATCGATCGCGCGGGCGGTGCGCGCGATGTTTTTGAAGTCGAGTTGGAGCGCGTCGAGCAGGAAGAGCTTGCTCACGCGATTGGGCACCTGCGTGGTTTTAGTGAGCTCGAAGTTTGCCACGAGGGTGTCGAGCGAAGCGAAGAAGCCGGCAGCGGTGCTGTCGGCCACGAAATCGCTCGCGTTGTTTTTTCCGAACGTCTGAACCCGGGTAAGCCGGTCATGCCGGCGTTGATCACGATCATTCATACATATCCTTCTGTTGGTTGAATTACTGAACAGTTGTTACCTATTGGCAGATAATCGTGTTCCTTGAGGATTTTATTGCACTTATGTAACAGGAGAGATGGCCAAGGCAGTCGGAGACCACGGATTACGCAGGGTGAGTGAGATGGAAGGTGAGAGGGAGTGAGGGATGAGGGAGGGAGAGTCGGGGGAGAGCCGGAGGAGGTGAACGCAGGGGGCTTCTTCGTGCCTCCGTGTCTTTGTGGTTATCCCTTTGGCACGGATTGATCGTTATCCGTGATTTATCGGTGTTATCCGTTGTTAAGATAATGTTGGATAATGGCATCTGTATGCACGCGGGCGTTAGCTTGCACGAACCTGATCGTCGTCTGACACGACTTGGTCGTCGTCGCGCACATATCCGGACGGTGCGGCACACGTCCGGGCTCCATCACGCACGAACCTGACCGCTCGCTGACGCGACCTGGATGTCGTCTGACAGGACTGGGATGAAGAACGCGAGATGAGGAGAACTCGAGAGAGGGAGAAGGGGTGGCCGGAACGGACTCCTTCAGGTGCTGGCGCGGTATCCATATCATATCTAGCCTGATCCATCATATGGCAGCAGCTACGGCGAAAGTAGCACGGGGCTCCCGACCCGTATTCTGACACGGGCTGAAAAGCCCATGCCCACGTAGCACGGGCTTTCCAGCCCATGGTTCGTAACGTCCGAGGATTTATGACGAGATGCGCCTGAGATTTGCTAAGCCACAGGATCTAGCGTGCCCGGCGCAACTTGGGTGTGCTCGCGAACTCGTGTGCAAAGTGCAACGCTACCGGGGTTCCCCCTATTTCTTGGGAAAAACTCACAGCGATCTTGAAACCCGCCGGGAAACCTACGGTCATCACGCCCCGTGAAATTTGGCGCCAGCTTCACTCCTCGCTTCGGCGTGCTGCTTCTGGCGGTCACGATGGGTTTGAGTCTAGCGAATAACGTGCGCGCCTCCAGCCGGGCTGAGATACTGAAGGCCATCCACGCGGTGGAAAATCCCCATGATTCTCATTTGCCCGGTCGTTACGGTGAACTCGGCGCATATCAGTTTAAGCGGAGTACCTGGCGAATGTACACCGGCGTTCCATTCCAAAACGCACTGGATCGCGTGGCCTCGGATACTGTAGCCATTCGGCACTACGAGTGGATCAAACGGGGTCTGATCAGGAACGGACTCGCGCCGACGCCTTACAATATTGCGCTGGCGTGGAATGGCGGTTTGTACGCGACAATTCGCGGCCGGACTTCGGCGGGTACCCGGAACTACGCTGGGCGGGTGAGTAACCTCGCGCAGGAGTTCAGCGCGTCGCGGCTGGCTTCGGTCCGCTAGCGGCCTATTGGGAAGAAACATCCGCCGTCACATCGAATTTTGGAATTGGATACGCCAGGTTCATTGGAAGTCCGACGGGCTGCTGGCGATTGCGTTAACCTTCGTCGAGGAAGGACGCCTGCTTGGGCGCGCGTGCGGCGAGACGTGCGGCGATTTCTTCCGGGGTCGCGTTGAGATGGCGGGGCGGCTTCGCGGCCTTCTGCAGGACCGCGGCTTCCCGATCGGCCACGATGCGGTCGCAGATCTGGTGAATGTGCATCCGCAGCCATTGGGCCGTGCTGCTTTTCGGCGTGTAGTCGGCGGGGCCATAACCGTGAATTCGGCCCGATTGCAGCAGTCGATCGTTCTGCGCAAATTCCTCCGGCTTGTCGGGATTATAGACCGCGTACGCTTTGCCCCCGTTGCCTTTCACCACTGAAAAACTCGGCACGTCGCTCGGGCCGTCCGCGATGTAGATCATGTTCTGGAATGGCACGCGGCGATCTTCGGCGGCCATTTTGGCGTTCACATCGATTCCAGGATTTTTGTTGGTCCCTTTATTGATTTCGAAAATCGCGCGCGTCTTCGTGGTGTTGTCGATGACCATGCCGATCTGGGCAATCGAGGAGGTCTCCTCGATTGCGAACTCTTTCTGTTTCAAAAAACCTGGGCGCAGCGGGTTTTCAATAAATTCGCAGGCCCAAAGACCGTCGATGTGTTTGGCGATGGCGCTGCCGCGGATCATTGGGGCAATCCCGGTGCTCACGACATAGTGTTCGAGCGTGATGTCGTGTTTTTGATATTCTGCTCGCTCTTGGGCATAGGACTTTGCCAGCTCAAAGAATTCCGGCAGCCCTGGGTAAAATTGAATCTCGCTCCCGCACTCCTGCAGCAACTTGTTATCCAAGCCGGCGAGGGGACCGGCCAGAACATACGTGAGCAGATGATTCAGGTAGCTGATCTCCGGCGACAAATGATAGCCGCGTCGCTGGTAGTGTTCGGCGAGCTTGTTGGTTTCCTCCCAAAAGGTGGCCTCGTCGATGCCGTAGCGCCGAAAGAGCGGCGATTGCATGTAATCCGGGATTAAGGTCTTGTCGAAATCCCAGATGCAGGCGATGGTGTTTTGAGTGAAGAGCGTGGTGGCCATTGCAGATCAGCACCGTTAGGCGAATACGCCTCGCGGGTCGATTGCCGTGAGCGAAGCCGCAAGCCGCGGCGCGCGCAATTAGCAAATCACCTCCAGCGCTTCCTGGTTTCATGGACGAACTTCCCGATATTTTTCCTTTTCAACGCCGCCTTGATGAACTCGACGCGCAGATGGCGGAGCCTGCTTTCTACGCGAACCCGCGGCGCGCAGCCGAGGTGTCACGTGAACAGCAAAAGGTTCAGCAGTTGGTCGCCGATTATCGCATGTACTTGCGACTCGGAGACGAAGCTCGCGAGGCCCAGGCCCTGAGCAAGGACCCCGCAGCCGATCCCGATCTGCGGGAACTTGCGATCGCGGAACTGCCGGATTTGGAGCAGAGGCGGGCCGCGTTGAAACAGAGCATCCTGCTGGCAATGATTCCCCCGGAGCCGACGGATTCGCGGAATACGGTGATGGAAATTCGGGCGGGCACGGGTGGCGATGAAGCGAGCTTGTTCGCCGCTGAGTTATATCGGATGTATTCGCGTTATGCGGACAACCAAGGTTGGAAGATTCAGCCGATGAGCAGCAGTTCGTCCGAACGCGGAGGCTACAAGGAAGTTATTTTTCTGATTACGGGGACCGACGTTTACCGACGCCTCAAATTCGAAAGCGGCGTGCACCGCGTCCAACGCGTGCCTGTAACCGAGGCAAATGGCCGGATTCACACGTCCACGGTCACAGTTGCAGTCCTACCGGAAGCGGAGGAAGTCGATGTGCAAATCGACCCGCAGGAACTCGAAATCACCGTGACGCGAGCGAGCGGCCCTGGTGGCCAGGGCGTCAATACGACGGATTCGGCGGTGCAGATTCTCCACAAGCCGACGGGGCTGATCGTGACGTGTGCGGACGAACGCTCACAAATCAAGAACAAGGCGAAGGCGATGACGGTGTTGCGGTCGCGCTTGCTCCAGCGCCGAGAGGACGACGAGCGGGCGAAGTATGCGGCGACGCGACGGAGCCAGATTGGTTCGGGTGACCGCAGCGAGCGTATCCGCACGTACAACTTTCCGCAGAATCGCCTGACGGATCACCGCATCGGGCTGACGTTATATAATCTGCCGCAAGTGATGGAAGGCAGCATTGAGGAGATCGTGGCTGCGCTGGAGAAAGCGGATTACGAGGACAAACTGGCGGCGTTGACGGGCGTGAGCTTGCCCGGCGCTCCGGCGCGCACCGCCCGCAATGCGGGCGAAGACTGAGATGCCGACCGTCCTCGAGATCATCAAGAAAACGACGGATTTCTTCGCGGCAAAAGGCGTGGAGAGTCCGAGGCTCAACGCGGAATTGCTGGTCGGTCACGGGCTCGGATTGAAACGCATGCAGCTTTATCTGCAGTTCGAACGACTGCTCACGGATCAGGAGCTCGAGAAGATCCGGCCGCTGGTTCGACGGCGGGGACAACGTGAGCCGCTGCAATACATCTTGGGGGAAACCGAGTTTTTTGGGTTGAAACTCAAAGTCGATCGACGGGCGCTTATTCCGCGCCCCGAGACAGAACGGTTGATCGAAATCGTCGTCGCCCGCTGTGTCACGGCGCCGGCACGCATTCTCGATCTCGGTACGGGCACGGGAGCGATCGCGCTGGCGCTCGCGAAAGCATTTCCGGAGGCGCAAGTCGTGGCTACAGACATCGACGCTAATGCGATCGTCCTTGCCAATGAAAACGCCGAGCAGACCGGCCTCGCAGGGCGAGTGACCTGGGTGAATTCAAATTGGTTTGAAGCGGTTCCAGGTGAACTCCGCTTCGACCTGATCGTGGCGAATCCGCCCTATTTGACGGCCCAAGAGGTGGCGCAAGCGACACCCGAGGTGCGCGAGTTCGAGCCGAATTCCGCGTTGGTGTCGGGTGGGGCCGACGGGCTCGACGATCTGACGAAAATCATGACCGCCGCTGTGGATCGGCTTGCGCCCAACGGCCTCCTCGCGCTCGAAACCGGGATTGCGCAACACGCCGCGTTGCTCGCGCTCGCGTCGCGGGTCGGATTACTCAACGCAGAGTCACAGCCGGATCTGACGGGGCGAGATCGATATATTTTCGCGACCGCGCGAGCGAGCCAAGGAGGCTCTCTCGGCTAGAACGTCTTCAACAAAAACGTAGCCGTATTTTTGGGTCGCTTCGTTCCAGTACTGCAGCCGAGACGTAGGCAGCCCGCTCGCGGGCGGTCGTTCAGCGCGAGCAAGCTCGCGGCCTACAACGGAGGAAAACGCGGCTAGGTTCAACTAAACCGCTCCCGCGTGCAGTTCCGCCGCATGTCCGCTGCGAGCGAGTCGGCCTCAGCGTCGCCACCCCGGGCGTTCGCCTTCCGATTGTCCTCACTCCGCATGATATCGCTTGCCGACCTGTAGGCGGGGTGCCCCGCCCACATCAACCTAGCAGAGTCCCCCGGTCGATCGCTCAAGGCCTGCGGTCGCGCATCAGCCCTTGCGAAGCGCGGCGATCGTCAGCGGCGGGCGATTGCTCGCCCAGTAATTGGGACTGCGGCCAAGCTCCACCGCATCGGTGATCACTCGCAGGGTCTCACGAAGATGTACGTCCACTTTTGAATACGACTCGTCATCGTCGGTGCTGAGCTCGTCCTCGTCGTCGCTATCAGCGCTATCTGCTTTCTTCGGCGCTTTGATTTTCGGCGGGGGCGGCGGACCAAGTCGAAACTCACGGAACGGAAAATCCTGTTTCGCGAGCACTGTTTTCTCGTCGTTCATCTGCTTTTTGAACGCTTCGTCGGCTTCCTTCTGCTGACGGCGCTTCTCGAGATTGAGAGAGATAAGCTTTTCGTTTTGGCGCATTTTAAACCAATCGACGTTTTTGCGCAGGTACGTGAATTCATCGAGGCTGGCCTGCCGCTGCTGACTGGCGTCCTTCAATGTTTTCAAGACCTTCGGATCCAGCGGAGCACCGTCAAAAAAACTGGTGGGAATTTCGTCCCAAGCCAGGGCGTGGGGCAGGCTGGTTTCGCCAATCGGCAGAAATTCATCGATCGAAGGGAGCACGATGTCGGGAACGATCCCTTTCAGCTGCGTGGACGAACCATTGGGCAGATAATACTTCTGCACGGTGAATTTTACGGCGCCGCTCTTTTCAGGAGAACGAGCGAGCTGAGGCACTAAATTCTTCATCTCGAGAACCGTCTGCACGCTGCCCTTGCCATGCGTTGAGGTATCGCCAATCACGATCGCGCGGCCGTAATTTTGTAGCGCGCCGGTAACGATCTCCGAGGCTGACGCGCTGAAGCGATCGACCAACACCGCCAGCGGACCATCGTATGCGACGTCGGGATTGTTGTCGTTATCGATCTGGATTTCGCCGGCGTAATTTTTTACCTGCACGACTGGACCGCGCGGGATGAACAGACCGGTGAGATCGACGGCTTCCGAAAGGTAGCCGCCGCCGTTATGCCGGAGGTCGAGGACGAGACCTTTCATGCCGGCCGCCTTCAACTGATCAATAAGCCGCGCAACGTCCTTGGTTGCAGTGGTCTTTTCCGCTTCGGGATCATCATTGTCCGCCGGACCGTAGAATGCGGGAAGGGTGATGACTCCGAGCGGGAGCGTGGTTGCGCCGGTTGCGTCGGGAACTTGGAAGAGTGCGGCATGAGCGCGCGCCGAATTCAACTTCACGATATCGCGAACGATCGTGATCTCCTTGCGCGACGAAGAATCCGTCGCATCTGCAGGCTGAACGATAAGCTTTACCTGTGAGCCCTTGTCGCCGCGAATCATCTCCACGATTTTCCGTAATTTCATCCCGATGATCTCAACCGGCTCGCTGTCAGCTTGAGCGACGGCGATGATTTTATCATTCGGCTTAAGTTGCTTGCCGATGTCGGCTGGACCACCCGGCACGATTTCCTTGACGAAGCAGTTGTCGTCTTCGACGCCGAGCAGCGCGCCGATGCCGACCAACTGCAGCTTCATCTGAATACCAAAATCCTCGTAGGTTTCCGCCGAGAAATAGGTCGAGTGCGGATCGTAAATTCGAGCGACGTTCGAAAGGAAAAGTTCGGCAAGATCGCTAGCCTCGATCTCCGCAACGTTTTTCAGCATGCGTTCGTAACGCTTGTGAACAATCTGCTTGGCTTCATCCATGGTCTTCTTGTTCAACATCTCGGAGAGGAGTTCGAATT